>CAYIQU010000023.1:0-10189 GCA_964365645.1 uncultured Hyphomicrobiales bacterium
ATCGGCAAGGTCATCGCGCCCGCCGCGCTGTTCTGGTTCCGCTGGGCGGCGATGGCGACCATCGTCACCGGCATTATCCTGGCGTGGCTGAGCGGCTATCTCGTGGACGCCTATACCCTCGGCGCCGTCGGCGGATTCAAGAATCCCCAATCCATCGCCATCGGGGTCGGCATGTGGCTGGCCACCATCATGTGGTTCAACGTCTGGTTCGTGATCTGGCCCAACCAGCAGAAGGCGCTGGGCATGGTCCAGGTCGACGCGGACGCCAAGGCCAAGGCGGCGCGCATGGCCATGCTGTTCTCGCGGACCAACACCATGCTGTCGATCCCGATGCTCTACGCCATGGTTTCGGCGCAGAACATCTACTGAGTCGAATCTCGCTCGACGACGAAAGGCCCGGCCGCAAGGCCGGGCCTTTTTTTATCGTGCGGCCGTTATGATTTGGACAGCCGCCACGTGAACGTGCGCTCGGCGGCCGATCCTACTTTGCGAATCTTCAGCGTCACGGATTCCGGCATCGGCCTTATCGGCTTGAAGGCCAGGACCCCCTTCCGATGGTGTCCGCCGGGCGGATCCCCCTCCCAAGCATCCGGCGGATATTCGATCCCGCCGGCATCCGTCAAAACCGCGATGGCTGAAAGATCATGGGTAAGCGGCACGCTATGGGTATCGAACTCGATCTCAAAACGCCAAGCGTCCGCGCCCGCCGATAGCGTCAACGGCGTGACTTTCACCGTGACCTGGCCTTCCCGGCTGATCTGGGAGCGGAGCGATTCGCCTTGCGCGACAACACCCGACATCCCAGCAACGAGAAAGAACGCCGATAAGGCCACGACAAGCCCGAACGGAACGGGACGGAGGCGCTGGGGATAATCGCTCTTCATGCTCTAGGTTCCGTGAACAAATGAAACGAACTGGCGGCTCATGTAGACGATTCCCGCCACGTTGGCGGCAAGCCCTATCCAGAACAATTCCACCTGATACTGGCCCACCAGACTCACGAATCCGGTCGCGCCAAGAACCGGAAGGATATTGACCAAGTAGTGGGCGCAGCACGACACCATCGCCGCCCCGGAAGTGGTTCCGGTAACGGCCGCCACCTTGCCGGATTTCGCGGTATGGGCGGCCCGGCGCAGATAAGCGTACAAGCCCACCTGCACGCCAAATCCGGCGGCAAGCGCGACAATGAACGGCCAATAAATCCCGAACTGATCGAGCGTATAGGGCCAACCCGAGACTAGCGTGAGCAATCCGAAATAAACGGTCAGCAGCCCCGCCCCGCCCAACAACCCGGCAACGCCCGATATCCCGAGCGACGCCAAATCGAATCGGAAAGAGGCGTGAGAGTCATGGACCGGACAAGCCCCTTCGCCGCCCCCCGGCGCAGATGGCGCCATGTCCGGCCGATACGCCTGCGGATCGGCCAGAAACAGGTTGCGGCAACGCGTCGAGCAGAAATAGAACCGCTGGCCGCCGAACTCCGCCTGCGCAGCCGCGGATGCCGCATCCAGCGTCATCTTGCAAACAGGATCCGTGACTTTGGACATTTTCCGAAGCCCCGAAAATGCATGTGTTTCGGTACCGAAGGGCGGAAAGTCTAGGCGCAGGCGGCCCGGAAGGCCTTGATCCGCATCAACCGGCGGATATTTTCATTCCACCGCGATCAGGGCGGCGGCGGCAAGGCGGCCCTCGGCCAACAGGACGTTGAAGGTCCGGCAGGCCGCGCCCGTGTCCATCCATTCCAACGCCAGCCCGCGCCTTTTAAGAGCGGCGCGCAAGGCGGCGGGCGGCGGCGAAAACCGCGCGCCGCAGCCGACGGTCAGGATTTCCAGGGGAACCGAAGCATCGAACAGAGGCGCGAAAGCGGCCTCGGCGACGGAATCGATCGCGCCCACGGCCCAAGGCAGGGTGCGCTCGGGCAGAACGATGACCGAACCCACGTAGAGAACGCCCGCGACGCGAAAGCCGCCGCCGCCGTAGGACTCGATCACCTGTCGGCCGGCCGGAACCAGGGGCGTGATGTCCAGCCCCATCGGCCCCCCTATGGTGCCGCTGCCGATTTGTCGATCGGGTCGTGCGCGCCACGGTTGATGTTCATGTACAGCAGCATCGGCAGCGCGACGCAGACCGACGAATAGGTGCCGACAACCACGCCCCACAGCAGGGCGAAGCTGAAGTCCTGGATCACCGACCCGCCGAACGCGTAAAGCGCGACCACGGTCAGAAACACGGTGCCCGCCGTGTTGATGGTGCGCGAAAGCGTTTCGTTGATGCTGAGATCGAACAGTTCGGGCAGCGCCATGCTCTTATATTTGCGAAGGTTCTCGCGCACGCGATCCAAGATCACCACCGTGTCGTTGATGGAATAGCCGGCGATGGTCAGAACCGCCGCCACCGTGGACAGGTTGAACTCCATCCCCGTCAGCGAAAAGACGCCGACGGTCGTAATGACGTCGTGAAGCAGGGCCAAAATGCCGGCCGCGCCCCACTTCCACTCGAAGCGGAACCACATGTAGACCATGATCCCGCCCAGGGCCAGGATCACCGCCACGATGCTTTCGCGCAGAAGTTCGGCGCCGACTTTCGGACCGACGGTTTCGACGCGACGGTATTCGACGCCGGAACCGAGCGCGTCCTTCACTTTCTCCACGGCGCGACCCTGCGCCTTTTCGTCGCCTTCCTGGCGCGGCAGGCGGATCAGCACGTCGTTGGGTCCGCCGAATCCCTGGATTTCAGTACTGCCGAGATTCAAGGAGTCCACCTTCGCCCGGGTCGCGGCGATATCGGCCGCCGCCGAAAACTTGGCCTCGATCAAAATCCCGCCGGTGAAGTCGATGCCGTAGCTCAATCCCCGCAGCACGAGAAAAAGGATCGACGCGCCGACGAGAAGACCGGAAATGGCGAAGAACAGCATCCGCAGCCGGATGAAGGGGATGCGGGTTTCGGGCGGGATCCAGACTATGCCGCGGAACATGGCGTTCTCTTTTCCGTTCTCTCAGATCGGCAGCAGTTTCGGCCGGGCCCAACGCAGCCAGCCGACCGTCATCAGCCGGGTGACCGAAATCGCCGTGAACATGGAGGTAATAATGCCCAGCGAGAGCGTCACCGCGAAGCCGCGGATCGGGCCGGAGCCGAGGAAGTAAAGGACGACGGCGGCGATCAAAGTGGTCAAGTTCGAGTCGACGATGGTGCCCATGGCGCGCGAGTAGCCCGCGTCCATCGCCGAGATGGGCGGCCGCCCCAAGCGCGTTTCCTCGCGCATCCGCTCGTAGATCAAGACGTTGGCATCCACCGCCATGCCCATGGTGAGCACGATGCCGGCGATGCCGGGCAGGGTCAGCGTCGCCTGCAGGACCGACATCGCCCCCAGGATCAGGCCGAGATTGAGAAAGAGGCCGATGTTGGCGAACACGCCGAACAGGCCGTACCCGGCGATCATGAACACCACCACCAGCCCCGTGGCGATGACGGCGGCAAGGCTGCCCGCGGCGATCGAATCGGCGCCGAGGCCGGGGCCGACCGAGCGTTCCTCGAGAATAGTCAGCGGCGCCGGCAGCGCGCCCGCGCGCAGCAGCAACGCCAGGTCCTTGGCGCCGGCGACGGTGAACCCGCCGCTGATCTGCCCCGAACCGCCCAGGATCGGCTCGCGGATCACCGGCGCGCTGATGACCTTGCCGTCCAGCACGATGGCAAACGGCTTGCCGACGTTCTTGCTGGTGACGTCGCCGAAGCGCTTGGCGCCCTGGGAATCGAAACGGAAGGACACGACCGGCTCGCCGGTGCGCTGATCGAAGGTCGGCTGGGCGTCGATCAAGGTGTCGCCGCTGACCATGATGCGTTTCTGCACCAGATACTGGCTCGGCCGGCCGCCGGGCCGGTCGTCTTCGGCGCCGGGCAAAAGCTGCGCGCCGGGCGGCACGCGGCCCGCCTGCGCGTCCTCGATGCCGCCGCGTTCGTCCAGCAAATGGAACGTCATCTTGGCGGTACGCCCCAAAAGGCGCTTCATCCGTTCGGGATCGTCGAGACCGGGCAACTGGACGACGATGCGGTCCTCGCCCTGGCGCTGGATGGACGGTTCGCGCACGCCGGTCTCGTCGATGCGGCGGCGCACGATTTCGATCGATTGATCGACGGCGGCGAGCTTGCGGGCGCGGAGCGCCTCGGGCTTCAGCGCCATGACCACCCGGCCGTCCTGTTCCGCCGTCACGGTCACGTCGCCATCCAGCTTGCGCACCATCTCGCGCGCCTTGTCGGCCTCGGCCGGGTTGCGCACGATGAAAGCGACGGCGTCCCCGGCGACGCCGAGGCGCTCGTATTGGATGCGCTCCTTGCGCAGTTCGGCGCGCACCGAATCGACCAGGGATTCGAGCCGCTCGCGGATCACCGCCGCGGCTTCGACCTCAAGCAGAAGATGCGAGCCGCCTTGCAGGTCGAGACCGAGAACGAACGTGTTCTTCGGCAGCCACCGAGGTAGCGCCTCAAGCGTTTTCGGCGACAGGAAGCTCGGCACCGCGGCCAAACAGCCGAACAGTAGCGTCACCAGGATGGCGATCACTTTCCAACGCGGAATATTAATCATCGCCGAGTCCGATTCCGGGAATTACTTTTTGTCGCCGCCGAACAGCTTGGAGAGGAACGAACCGATGCCTTGCGCCGGGGATTGGCCGCCCGCCGGGGCGCCGCCGTCGTTGGCCGGTTCGGTCCGCGACACGATCGCCGAAATGGTCTGGCGCTGGATGCGCACGCGCACGCCCTCGGCGATTTCCACCTGCAACTCGTTGTCGTCGGTGACCTTGGTCACGGTGCCCAGGATGCCGCCCCCGGTGACGATCTTGTCGCCGCGACGGACGGCGCCGAGCATTTCGCGGTGTTCCTTCATCTTTTTCTGCTGCGGGCGAATGAGCAGGAAATAGAAGACGACGAAGATAAGAACGAGCGGCAGCATGGCCTCGAGCCCGCCGCCGCCGATAATACCGCCGCCGGAAGCCTGCGCATACGCGGGGGAAATCAACATCGAAAACTCCCTTTGTGGTCCGGCCGCGCGCCCTGAAACGGGTCCGAAGGAGGGGGGTCGGCGCGCGGCCAGCGGACTATACCGGCCCGCCTCCAGGATGCAAATGCAAAGCCGCGGGAAGGGGCCTGCCCTGGACGGAACGCTTTATTCGACGCTCACGGCTTCCCGCCCGGGCCATCCACAGCCTGCGGATGCCCGCGCGAATGCCAGCGACGCAGAGCCACCAGCGCCCAAACCGCTTCGACCAGCCCGAACGGCCAGGCGCCTTGCAAGAACCCGTAAACCGATGCCAGCACGCAGGCCCCGGCAAACGCAAAAACGAACCATCGGCTGCGATCCTCCAGGGCGTAGAAAATCAACATCGCCGTGACCGCAAGCAGCCCGAACGTGGTGAGCGGATCCATGATCTCGGCTCCTCAAATCGCGCCGCCATTTATCCCGCAAAACATCGCGGAAGTCCCACCCTCTTTTGTGCGGAAACCCTTGGAAAGCCAAGCACGGTACGCTACCGTCCGCTGCAAATCCGGAGCCTCCATGAGCGACATCGAACTTTTGCCCCTGATCCGACGCGTGGCCGAGGCCTTGGAACGCCTCGCCCCGCCGCGCCCCGATTCGGCGGCCCTATCCGACGCCGATGCCTTCGTCTGGCACGCCGACGGCCAATGGCTGGAAGCGGTGGACAAGGTCAACCGGGTCGAGCTGGACCTGCTGAAGGGCATCGAGCAGCAGGCGACCCTGCTGTTCGACAATACCCGGCGCTTCGCCAAGGGGCTGCCCGCCAACAACGCCCTGCTGTGGGGCGCCCGCGGCACCGGCAAAAGTTCGTTGGTCAAGGCGATCCATGCCCAGATCAACGCCGAAATGGCGGGTGCGCTCGCCTTGGTCGAGATTCACCGCGAGGATATTCCCTCCCTGCCCGTCCTGCTGGCCCGCATGAAGGGCGCCGAACGCCGCTGCGTTCTGTTCTGCGACGATCTCTCCTTCGATTCCGGCGATGCGTCCTACAAATCGCTGAAGGCGGTGCTGGAAGGCGGCATCGAGGGACGCCCGGCCAACGTGGTCTTCTACGCCACCTCCAACCGCCGCCACCTGATGCCGCGCGACATGATCGAGAACGAACGCTCGACCGCCATCAACCCGGCGGAAGCGGTCGAGGAAAAAGTCTCGCTCTCGGATCGCTTCGGCCTGTGGCTCGGTTTCCACAACTGCGACCAGGACACCTATCTCGCCATCGTCGAGGGCTATGCCCGACGCTACGGCCTGAAGGCGAAGGGGCTCGATCTCGCCCATGAGGCCAACGAGTGGGCGGTCACGCGCGGCGCGCGCTCGGGCCGGGTCGCCTGGCAGTTCATCCAGGACCTGGCCGGCCGTCTCGGCAAGCGATTGGATTAATCCTCGGCCTTGCCGACGTGGGCATAGTTGAGAACGCCCTTGAGGATCACGGCAATGGCCTCGTCGATCCGTTTCCGCCCGACGTCGTCGTCCAGCGCCACGCCGTAAAAGCCGCCGCCCAGGCGCCCGCGCGCCGCCAGATGGTCGGCCGCCGCCGCCAGCACCGCCATCACCGCCTCGATATCCACCCGCGCCGGGACCTTGTGGTGGCGGAAGACGCGCGTGGTCGCGTCGCGCCGCCACTGCTCGCGGAAAGTATCGAGGCCGGCGCTGAGCGCGGTTTTCTCGCCCACGTCCCAGGCGATGGTTTCCAGCGCCGCCGGCCGGCGGCGCAAGGCGGCGAGATAGCCCTGCACCAGGGCCGTCAGCGCCGAGGCGAGGTCGCCCTCGGGAATCGCGCGTTCGCGCGCGGCGTCTTCCACCGTCGGCCACAAATCCGATTTTTCGGCGAAGGCGGCGAGCAATCCGTCGCCGCCGCCGAAATAGCGGTAGATGAGAACCTTATCCACCCCCGCCCGCTCGGCGATGGCGTTGACGCCGACGCGGCGCGAGCCGCCCGGTTCGGCGAGAATGTCGCCGACGGCCTTGAGGATTTTCTCTTCGGTGCGGGCGCGGTCGCGGGACATCGGGCCTCTCTTGTCACTTGGAGGTGACGGTAGAGGGGCGCGCGGCTTGCGTCAACGGCCGAGGATTCCCAGGATCATCGCCCCTTCATGTGCCGTTCGATAAACGCGAACGCCCGTTCCTCAGCCGCTTTGGTGACCTCGGCGTTATAGCGATAAACGACGTCGACTCCGCGAAAATCTTTTTTCCGGAATTCCCGCGAACTCCATTGCACGTCGTCGAACACATGCGTCGCGTTCTTGTAGACTTCCCATTCCACCGGCGCGCCTTGGGCTTTCTGCTCGGTCAGCAGCGGCACGCAGTTGACGGGTTCGGTTTCCGTATCGTCCGCACCCATCAGAACCAGAAGGGGTGTTTTAACCTCCCGCGCCAGATAGCGGATATCGATCATTCTGTCGCCGCGCCGGATGTTGGGGAAAGCGCACGCCGGGTAAAATGAAATGATCGCCTGAAATGAACGACGGCCATTCCCGCCGAAACTCTCGGGTCCGGCCGCCCCGAGTCCGATCATCGCTCCTTGCGAGAATCCCATCAGTGCAATTCTTTCCTTGTTCACAAACGGCTGCCCGCGCAGATGATTGGCCGCATCGAAAGCATCCTTGAGGATTCGGGCGGGCAGGACCTTCAGCGGCGGTAGGCAATTATGCTGATCCACGCCGCGCGGTCGCAGGGGATCGACCACGAGAACGGCGTAACCGCGCTTGAGCGCCTTCTCCGCCCAGTCGAAAACGTGAAGGCTATAGTTGTGCCCACCGCAGGTCGGCATCAGAACGACCGCCGGAAACGGCCCCGCGCCCTCGGGCTTGAACAGAAGCGTTTCTTTTTCCTTCTTGAACGGCGTCGGCTCGGACGGGAAGGAAAGATCGGGCGTCGCGCCCACGGGCGCATCCATTGGATAGAACGTCTCCGCCCGCGCGCTCGCAGGTGCGATCATGCCGGCCAAAATGGCAGCAAAAGCCAGAATCCTAAACGGATCAAAACCGCTCATGTTTCCTCAACCCTTCTCCAGATAGCGCTCCGGATCCATGGAACGGCGTCCGTGGCGAACCTCGAAATGCAATTGCGGCGACGGCACGCCGCCGGTGTTGCCGACCCGGGCGACGATCTGGCCCCGCTTCACCGTGTCGCCGCGCTTGACCAGGATTTGATCGGTGTGCGCATAGGCCGTGACGAAGCCGCCCGCGTGCCGGATCAGCAAAAGATTGCCGAAGCCGCGCAATTCGTTGCCGGCGTAGGCGACCGTGCCGGCATCCGCCGCGCGCACCGGCGCGCCGCGCGGCGCGGCGATGTTGATGCCGTCGTTGCGGAGTCCCTTGGCCTTCGTGCCGAAACTCGAGATCACCCGGCCGCGAACCGGCCACGCGAGCCGGCCGCCGCCGCCGATGGCCGCGTCGACGACGGATTCCGGCGCGGGTTCGGGCGCGAGCGCGGGTTCGGCCGCCGGGGCTTGCCCCGCCGCCGGCCTGTCCGCCGGTTGGATCGGTTCTATTGGCGGCGGCGCGCCCGATGCCGATGCCGGACGCTCCGGCGCGCGGGACGCAACCGACGGCGCTCCCCGTCGCGGGATCATCAGGCGTTCCCCGACCTTCAGGATGTAAGGCGGACGAACGCCGTTGGCCCGCGCGAGATCGTAAGCATCGACGCCGTAGCGTTGCGCAATGACGTGGATCGTGTCGCCGGTCTTGACCTGGTATTCGGCGCCGCTCGGAATCCGCAACGCCTGTCCGGTATAAAGCCCGTAGGGCGGCTTCAAGCCGTTCGCCTCGATGATCGCCCGGGGCGTAACCTTGTGCCGCTGGGCCAGCCCGTAAAGGGTGTCGCCGCGCTGAACGGTGACCGCGTCCGCCTCGCCGGCGACGATGCGCGGGAAAGTCCGGGCGCCCCCCGTCCCCGACGACTGTTGCCCGGGCGGCGGCCATTCCGCCCATCCGCAGGCGGCCAAGGCCAGCACCAGGCCGAGCGCGGCGACCGCGGGCGATGTTCGGCGAAAAGACGACATAGTCGCGATTATCGCCAAGGGGTCGCGTCTGCGCAATTCCCGCACGGCCTACCCCTGCGGCGCCGGTTCGCCGACCAGCGGCACGAACTTCACGGGCCCCAGGTCCTCGGTCTCCACGCCCGATTCGGTGCGACGGACCCGGACCAGGTGCTGCATCGGATCGTCCGCGCCGATGGGGACGACCATGATGCCGCCGGGTCCCAGCTGCTCGATCAGCACCGGCGGAATGTCGGCGGCGGCGGCGGTGACCATGATCCGCTGGAAAGGCGCCTGTTCCTTCCAGCCCAGGCTGCCGTCGCCGGCCCGCGTCGTCACGTTGGTCACGCGTAGCGCGGCCAGGCGTTTTTCCGCCTCTTTCAACAGCCCGACATGGCGCTCGACGGTGTAGACGCGCCTGGCGATCCGCGCCAGCACCGCCGTCTGGTAGCCCGAGCCGGTGCCGATTTCCAGCACCTTCATCCGGTCGGTCAATTCGAGGGCCTGGGTCATCAGCCCCACCACCAGCGGCTGGCTGATAGTCTGCTGAAAGCCGATCGGCAACGCGACGTTGTCGTAAGCCTTGTCGCGAAACGGCGAGGCGAGGAAATCCTCGCGCGGGATTCTTTCGATGGCCGCCAGGACGTTCCGGTCGACGACGCCGCCCGCGCGCAATTCCGTCAACAGTCGGGTCTTGCGCGGATCGGTTTTCATCGCACCACCCGGCGCAGGGCCTTGAGCGTCGGCCCATGGGTAAGATCGAGGGTCAGCGGCGTCACCGCGATCCGCCCTTGCTCGATGGCGTCGAAATCGGTTCCGGGCGGCGCCGGCTGATCCTCGCGCGCGCCGCCGATCCACCAGTACGGCTCGCCGCGCGGGTCGACCCCGCGCATCGGCTCGCTGCCGCCTTCGCACTGGGCTTGCGGCGCGACGACAACGCCCTTGACCGAGCGGGCGACGACGTCGGGAAAATTGACGTTGATCAGCACGTTCAACGGCCAGCGCACGCGCAAAATATTCTTCAGCACCTCGGGCAGCCAGTGTTCCGCCGTCGCCCACTTGACCGGGTGGGGGCCGTCGCAGACCTGGCTCAACGCGATCGCCGGCAGGCCCAACAGTGCCGCTTCCATCGCCGCGGCGATGGTGCCGGAATAGGTGACGTCGTCGGCGATGTTGCCGCCGCG
>CAYIQU010000024.1:0-9833 GCA_964365645.1 uncultured Hyphomicrobiales bacterium
TGCGTCGGTCGTGACGCGCTCCGACTGCGCCCGGAAGTTGAGTAGCAGCCGGTGACGCAGGGCGGAAAAGCCCGCTTCGCGCAACGAGCGAATGAATTGGGGCATATCCCAAAACGACATGGTTTCGGGCGCCGCGAAGCTGTCTTGAATCCGCGCCAGGGTCAGGTCCGTCGGGATTTGGTGGCGTTCGAGGAAGCTCGCCGGCGCTTCCGGGCGATGCAGCCAGGCCTTGCTCAACTCCCAATACCCGGGGCGCAGAACCGCGCTTTCAGCGTCGACGCGGCCGATGAACTTGTCGTTCCCCCGATACAGGAAAACGATGACGGGGTGCAGTCGGACGCTGGGGCCGTCGAGCGCGATGGTGTTCGCGCGCAGAACGACTTGGCCCTGGTCGCCGCCTTGGCGCAGCCACACCCCGCCGCCGGTAAAGGCCATGGCGCTCTTCTCGGATCGCAACAGCGTGTTGTCCAGACGTTCGTAGCGCGCGAGCATGACCGCGGATACGGGATTAATCGCGGTAATCCGCACCACGCCGAGAAGGAACGTGACGAGCAGGATCGGCAGCAGGAACTGCCAGGCGGATACACCCGCGGCCCGGGTGACGATCAGTTCCTGCGTGCGGGTCAGCCGCCAGAAGGTCGCCATGCTTCCGAACAGGACCGCGAACGGAAAAGTCAGTTGCATCATATGCGGAGCCTTCAGGATCGCCATTTCCGCGATGATCGAAAGACCGATCCCTTGTCGGCCGGCGGCGCGACGCAAAAGCTCGACCGTGTCGAATACGAGGATCAGGAAGATGAACAGTCCCAACACCGCGGCAAAATTCCCGAAATACTGGCGGGCGATATAGCGGGAAAGGGTGTGCGACAGGCGCATGGGGTGTTGTCCGACGCGTACGGGTCAGGCCGCGGCCGTCGGGGCGCGGGATAGGACGCGCCGACGGGGGTGCCGGATCGTGAACCAGTAGCCGAGGGCGATGGGCAGGAAGGCGTTAGCGTAAATCAGCGGCACGAGATAGAGCCGTTTCGCCGCCACGCCCTCGATGCCCATCGCCGTGGCTTGGGAGGCGATCATCAGCGCGACCGCAAGGACGATACGCTGGGTTTGGGCGCGTCGACTGAAAGGGCCGGAAATCAGGCAGGCGAGCGCGATCAAGGTGAATCCGACGGTCGAAAGCGGCTGTATCAGGCGTTTGTGCCCCTCGACGATGAAGCGGCCGTGCTCGCGGGGGTTCACCGTCGGGTCCTTGCGCACGTTGAACAGCTCGCGCAGGGTGCGTTCCCGCGGCTCGCGATAGCGAATATCGTCGGCGCCGGAACTCGCGGTCGGCTCGATGTCGAAGGTATAGCGGTCGAAATACAGAACCGACAGCTGGCGGGTTTGCCGATCGACCTCCTGGCGGTTGCCGTCGAACAGGACGATGCGCGAGCCTTCTTCGCTGTTGCCCATGGCGCCGCGCGTGGCCATCAGGGTCGAGGGCCTGTCGGGATGGCGCTCATCGTGAAGCATGACGCCGTGAAGCTGCTCGTCGCTGGCGCGTTCGCGGACATAGATGGTGACGCCGGGGCGGATTTGGGTGAAGACGCCCTCGCGCAGCAGGATGTGCGCATAGGAATGGCGGATGCTCCACTGCATTTCCTTGAACGCGCGGTACGAGCGGGGCAGCAGATCGATATTGATGATCAACAGGACCAGCGCCGTGCCCAGCGCGAGGATCATGGCGGGGCGGATAAGATCGTTCTGGCTCAAGCCGGCGGCGCGCATGACGACCAATTCACGATCCGCGATCATCTTGCCGAAGGTAAAGGCGACGGCGATGAAAACCGCGACCGGCAGGATGATGGACAGCAGATTGGGCAGCAGCAGGGCGGTGAGATAGAAGAAGGTCCCGGCGTCGAGCCCCCGGTTAACGATCATTTCGATGAAGCGCAGCGACTGGGACAGCCACATGACACAGACAAGCGTCGCCGCGACAAGGACGAGCCCCATCGCGAGCTGCTTGAGCATGTAGCGCGTCAGGCCGGTCATCCGTGCTTGTCCAAATTCCGCCCGAAGAAGGGGTCTTCGAGACGGAGCCAAAGTGGGCGAAAAGGCTTGGAAAAGCAAGGAACAACGGGCTTTTTGGCAAAGATCCGGTTAACGGAAACACGCCGGAAAAACGCGGAAAACGAAGAATCAGGCTGCTTTCAGACGAGAGAGGTTTCGGTTCCAGCGATGGCGCCGCCGCCGTCCATGACGACACGGGACAATGCCCGGGCGAACACAATATCTTGGTCCGCGAAAAAGCGGGCACACACGATCTTGCTTCTCAGGAAATCGGGCGGGTAGCGACCGTCGCCCTTGGCGTTGTCATCAAGGCATTGGGCGGCTTCGAGGGCGGCCTGGGCCAACAGCCAGCCGCCGGTGACGGTGCCGAGCAGGCGCAGATAAGGCATCGCCGAAGCCGCGGCGGCCGGGGCATCGCGGGTCCAGGCGTCGGCGGCCCAGCGGCTCGCCTCGACCAAGGCCGCGAGCGCCTCGTCGAGACGGGCGGCGATGACGGCGAAATCGGGCTCGCCGTGCCTTGCCGCCAGCTTCGGCGTCAGCTTCGCCATGTCGGCGGCTAAGGCGAGCACGGTTCGCCCCGCTTCGCGGCCGACTTTCCGTCCGATCAAGTCGAGCGCCTGAATGCCGTTGGTGCCTTCGTAAATGGCGGCGATGCGCGCATCGCGCAAATGCTGCGCCGCGCCGGTTTCCTCGATATAGCCCATGCCGCCGTGGGTCTGCACGCCCGTATCGGCGGCGGCGATGCCGGCGTCGGTGCACCAGCCCTTGACCACCGGAATCAGGAGATCGACCAACGCCTGCTGATCGGCGCGGGTCGCGGCGTCGGCGTGGCGCTTCGCCATGTCGAGTTTCGCCGCGGCGAACAAGGCGAGCAGGCGACCGGCCTCGGCCCGCGATTTCATGAACAGCAGCATGCGCTTGACGTCGGGGTGCCGCTCGATCGGCACCGCGGCGGGATCGTCGGAACCGATGGCGCGCCCCTGCACGCGATCGCGGGCGTAGGCGCGGGCGCGCTGATAGGCGCGCTCGGCGATGGCCACGCCCTGCAAGCCGACCGTGAGACGGGCGTTGTTCATCATCGTGAACATGTATTCGATGCCGCGATGTTCCTCGCCGATCAGGTAGCCGATCGCGCCGTCGTTCTCGCCGAAGGCCATCACCGCCGTCGGGCTGGCATGGATGCCGAGCTTGTGTTCGAGCGAAAGCGGCCGCAAATCGTTGCGCGCGCCGGGCTTGCCGTCGGGACCGGGAACGAATTTCGGCACGACGAACAGCGAAATGCCCTTGATTCCTTCCGGTGCCCCGGGCGTGCGGGCGAGAACCATGTGGATGACGTTTTCAGCGACGTCGTGATCGCCCCAGGTGATGAAAATCTTCTGGCCGCCGATGCGCCAGTGGTTGGCCTTGCGCTCGGCCTTGGTTCGCACGCGGGAAAGGTCGGAGCCCGCCTGCGGTTCGGTCAGGTTCATGGTTCCGGTCCATTCCCCGGACACCATGCGGGGAAGGAACGTCGCCTTCAGTTCGGGGGACCCGTGCGCGGACAGCAACTCGACCGCGCCCTGCGTCAGCAGCGGGCAGAGCGCGAAGGCCATGTTGGCGGAATTCCAGATTTCCGAGACCGCGGTCGCCACCAGCCAGGGCAGGCCCTGGCCGCCGTAATCGGGATCGAAGGGAACCGCGTTCCACCCGCCGGCGACGAAGCGGGCGTAGGCGTCGGGAAAACCGTCGGGCGTACGGACCGCGCCGTTTTCCAGGCGCGAGCCTTGGACATCGCCGACGCGGTTCAGAGGCGCCAGAATGTCGGCGCCGAACCGCCCGGCTTCGTCGAGAATCTGGGCAACCAGTTCCTCGGTCGCCTCTTCGCACCCCGGCAGGGCGCGCACCGCGTCAAGGCCGGCCACGCGCGTCATGGCGAACAGCATGTCGGTTACGGGCGCGGCGTAATCGCTCATGGCCCGAGTATGGGCAGCGGCGGGCGGGGGTGCAATACCGGCTCTGGATGTGTCAGGCGCGGCCGGCGGGGGTGAGCGATCGGACCAGGAGATAGGCGGCGCCGGCGGCGGCGGCGGACAGGGCCGCCATCGCCAGGAACGCCGCGCCGGGCGAAACATCGTAGAGCGGTCCGGCGACAAGAGTGGCGAGACCCAAACCCAGGCCCATCACTATCGCCGAATAAAGACTTTGGGCCGACGCCGACAGGGCGGGGGCAACGTGGCGGGCGATCAGATGGATGGCGCCCAAGTGCGCCGCGCCGAAAGTGAACGCATGGAGAAGCTGAACGACGATGAGAAGCGGCAGCGCCGTGTCGATCGCCGTCGCCGTCCAGCGCGCGACGCCGGCCAGGGCGGCAAGAAGAATAAGCCCGGCGGGAGAAATACGCCTAAGAACGGCCGGTCCGGCGGCGAACAGGATCACTTCGGCGATCACGCCTTCCGCCCACAGGCCCCCGATCACGACTTCCGAATGGCCGGCCGCGCGCCAGTGCAGCGTACCGAAGGCGTAGTAGGCGGCATGACTCGATTGCACCAGGGTGCAGGCCAGCACCACGAGAAGAAAAGTTCGGTCGCGGAGAAGCTCGAAAGCCGCGATCCGTCCCGGCGCGACTGCCGGCGCGCGCACGTCCGGCACCCGCGCGACCGAAAGCAAGGTGAGCAGCAGCGGCGGCGCCAGAAGCCACACGATCGTTTCGCCCGACCGTCCGGCCAGGAACGCGCCGGCGCCGAAGGCGGCGGCGATGAAGGCGATCGATCCCCACAAGCGGACGCGGCCGTAGTCGAATCCGCTTTCGCGGGCGGCGAGCACCGTCAGGCTTTCGCCCAACGGCATGACCGGTGTGAGCAACGCGAGAAAAAGAAGGTTGGCGAGGAAAAGGGGCCAGAAGCCGTCGGCGACGAAAAAGGCGGTGAAGGCGACCGTTGCGCCCATCATCAGCCGAAGCATGAGGGCATGGCGGGCGCCGCTGCGGTCGGCCAACTGGGCGACGATGGGATTGGCGAGGATTTTGATGCCGATGCCGGCGGCGAGAATGGCGGCGATTTCCACCGGGGAGAGGCCCTTGGCCGCCAGCCAGATCGGCCAGAACGGCAGATGGATTCCGCTGAAGACGAAAAAGGCGGCATAGAAGCAGGAAAGACGAAAAGCGGCGCCGCCCATGGTCAGGTCCTTGTCGTTCGGCGCAAAGATTAGGGCCGATGGCGCGGGAACGAAACGCCCTTTGCGTCGACTGCACGGCCTTCTATGTATAGGGGAGCAGGCACCTTCGCGCCCACGAACATAAAGAGGATATTTCATGCGAATCGCCATTGTCGGAACCGGCGGGGTCGGCGGCTACTTCGGCGCGCGGCTGGCGGCGGCGGGGGAAAGCGTCGCCTTTCTCGCCCGCGGCCAGCATCTGGACGCCATTCGCCGCGATGGACTGAAGATCGAAAGCGCGTTGGGCAACGCGCACATTCATCCGGCCGAGGCGACCGACGACGCGCAAGCCATCGGTCCGGTCGACGTGGCCATCGTCGCGGTCAAGCTTTACGACGATGCTGCCGCGGCCGAGGCGTGCATGAAGCTGCTTGGCCCTCGGACGGCGGTCGTTTCCTTTCAGAATGGAGTGACCGCGGCCGACACATTGGCCGCCGCCGTCGGACGCGAGCGCGTATTCGGCGGCACCGCCCAAATTCTGGCGGTGATCGCAAAGCCCGGCGTGATCGCGCACACGGGCACCATGGCCCGGCTTCAGGTCGGCGAGTTCACCGGCGGCTCCAGCCCACGGGTCAAGGCGCTGGCGGACGCCCTGCGGCACGCCGGCGTCGACGTCGAGGAAAGTTCCGATATCGCCGCCGCGATCTGGTCCAAATTCGCGTTCTTGGCGCCCTTCAGCGGCATGACCGCGCTCACGCGCGCGACCATCGGCCCGATCCGCGCCAACGAGGACGCCCGAGGCCTTTTTCGCCGAGCGGTGGAGGAAGTCGCGGCGGTGGCGCGCGCCCGCGGCGTCAACCTGGCGACGGACGCGCCGGATAAAATCATGGCGTTCGTCGACGGCCTGCCGGCGGAAATGGGATCGTCGATGCTGCACGACCTGCGCGCGGGAAAGCGGCTGGAATTGCCGTGGCTGTCGGGCGCGGTGTCGCGTCTTGGTCGGGAAGGCGGCGTTGTCACGCCGACCCACGATTTCATCGTTGCCGCGCTCGGCCTTTACGCCGCCGGCGGCGTTAACCGCGAAGCCAATCCGCCCAGGTAATCGAGGGCGGCGACCGCCCGGCTTCCGTACCACGACAGCATTTCGCCGTCGGCGAAATGGACCTTGCCCGCGGCCCCCGGGAAGCGTTCGACGAAATCGCTCAAGTGCCGCTCGCGGAACGGAAACGGTTCGGTGCCGAACAGAATTAAATCGGCATCCGCCACAAGGCGTTCATCGATTTGGACGGTCGGGTAGCGTCGATGGGGATCATCGCCGATGGTTTGCCAATTGACGGTCGCCAACAGTCGCGAAACGTAGGTATCCGTTGAAACCGTCATCCACGGCTTCATCCAGATCAGATAAAGAACGCGGCGCGGCGGCAAGGCGCGGGCGGTATGGGCCAGGGCACGGCGCGCGGCGGTGAAACGATCGATAAGGAGCGCGGCCTCCTGGGTACGGCCGAACAGGCCGCCCAACAGCCGATAAAGGGCGAGGTTGTCGTCCACGTCGATCGGATGGGTGACGACCGGCGTGACGCCCAGGCGGGCGATCTCCTCGGCCACCGCCTTGGGGTTTTCGTCGATGTTCAAGATCGCGTGCGTCGGGGCGAGCGCCGCGAAGGCGCGCAGGTTGACCCTTTTCGGCCCGCCGACGCTTTTCACGCGCCGCACCGCCGGCGCGGGATGGATGCAATAGCCGGTGCGGCCGACGATCCGGGGGCCGAGGCCGAGATCGAACAAAAGCTCCGTCAGGCTTGGAACCAGCGAAACGATCCGGGCGTTCGGCGCGGGCGCGTGACGGGTACCGACGGCGTCGATCATATTTTCGGGCAGGTCTTCGGAATGGCTCAAAAGTAGGGTTTTCCCTGCATTGACGATTTTCCGGCTTTGGGGTGTTCTGGCCCCCGATACGCCGTGCGCCAGGGACACCCTGGTTTCCGCATGGAATCGATAAAATGAACGCCAAAGGGAAGGACGGGAGACAGCAAATTGGGTGCCCACCCGGGGCATTCAAGGGTCTTTTGCGTTAACCAAACTGACAAAAACATGATGTGTTTTTCCGGCTCGCAGGTAAACTCGAATCCTACACGAAGAAAAAGCCCACATGGGGACGAATAAGCGGGCGAAGCATTGGGTGGGGAACAGCGGGGAATGAGCGGGACATCTGCAAAGGATGTCGGCGTCGGCGCGGCGCTGACGGGAAAGTCCGGCAAGGACTCTCCCCTGGGCGACCCTGCGGAAAGATTGATTGAGGCCGGGCTGATCGACGAATGCCCGGAACCGATCTTGCGCGCCTCCTCGGCGGGCGCGGTTCTGTTCGCGAACGCGGCGGCGGGGCACTTGCTTCGCCATTGGCGCATCGCCCGGGGCGAGGCCATGCCGGCGCCCTGGAGCGACGTTCTCACCGGCCTGACCGCCGACAAGAATCCGTTTACCACCGTCGAAATGGAATGCGAAGAACGGGTTTATTCGCTCACCCTGCACGCCGTCGGCGCGCGCGGCCATGTCAACATCTGGGGGCGCGACGTGACCGAGGCGCGCCGGGCCGAAGCCGAGGCGCGGCGCATCGTCCACCACGATCCCTTGACCGGGCTTCCCAATCGCACGCTGTTTCAGGACCGCCTTGAACAAACGGTGCGCCAAGCGCGCCGTGCCCGGACTCTGGCCGCGGTTCACCTGATCAATCTCGACTATTTCAAGGAGATCAACGACACCGTTGGGCACGCGGTCGGCGACGATCTTCTCAAGGCGGTGGCGGACAGGCTGCGGGGCGTCGTGCGCGACACGGATACCATCGCCCGTCTCGGCGCCGACGAATTCGCCGTCATTCAGGGCGACCTGAAGGAAACCGAGGGCGCCGACATTCTGGCGCAGAAGATTCTCGACGGCTTCAAGAAGTCGCTGCCCGTCAACGGCCACACCATCGACAGTTCCGCCACCCTTGGAATCAGCCTGTTTCCGCACGACGGCGAGGACTCGCAGCAAATCCTGCGCAACGCGGATCTTGCCCTGTTTCACGCTAAAAGCGACATGCGCGGCGGCTA
Source organism: uncultured Hyphomicrobiales bacterium (assembly GCA_964365645.1). Classification (GTDB taxonomy): domain Bacteria; phylum Pseudomonadota; class Alphaproteobacteria; order Rhodospirillales; family 2-12-FULL-67-15; genus 2-12-FULL-67-15. The sequence goes on from CAYIQU010000024.1 coordinate 8,265, forward strand.
TCGCTTTTTTGTGTCCAAGATGAACGAAACCGTGCAACGCCGCCGGGCCATCGAGCAGGACCTGCGGGTCGCGCTGGAGCGCCAGGAATTTACCCTCTACTACCAGCCGAAACTGAACATCCACGGCTGCCGCATCGCCGGGATGGAGGCGCTGATCCGCTGGCGGCATCCCGAGCATGGCTTCCTGTCGCCGGCCGAATTCATTCCCGTTGCCGAGCGAAGCCGCCTGATCGTGCCGATCGGCGAATGGTCGCTGTTCGAGGCCTGCCGGCGAACCAAGGCTTGGCACGACTCAGGGCTTCCGAAAACCAAGGTCGCCGTCAATCTGTCGGCGGTGCAGTTCCGGGAAAAGACGCTGGTGGAGACGGTTAAATGGGTGCTGGACGCCATTGAGTTGGATCCCGAGTGCCTGGAACTCGAAATCACCGAAAGCGTCGCCATGAGCGACGTCGAGGACACCATCACGCTGTTCAAGCGGCTGGCCGACCTGGGGGTGTCGCTGTCGATCGACGACTTCGGCACCGGCTATTCGAGCCTCAGCTACTTGAAGCGGTTTCCGGTCAAGCGCATCAAGATCGACAAGGCGTTCGTATCGGACATCGGCACCGATCAGAATCCCGGCGCCATCGCTCGCGCCGTGACCACGCTGGGGCACAGCTTCGGCATGGAAATCACCGCCGAAGGCGTTGAGACGGAACAGCAGTTGAATTTCCTGCTCGATATCGGGTGCGACGAGATCCAGGGTTATTTTTTCAGCCGTCCCCTGAGCCCGGATGATTTTCGCAGCTTTCTCGACGCCTTCGATCAGACCCAGCCCGCCGTCGCCACCGTCGTCCAGCGCAACCGCTGACGGATAGGTTCCATATCAAGACATCATGCTCTAATCGGCGTTTTCCAAGGCCTCGGCGGCGGCGAGCCAGGTGGCCTCCGCCTCGGCGGTGGCGCGGGCCACGTCCGCGAGTCGGATGTTGAGTTGGGCCGCGTCGCGCGGCGCGGTTTGATAGAGGGCCGGGTCGGCGAGCTTGGCTTCGAGGGCCGCCTTTTCCTTGCTCAAATCCTCCAGCCGTCGTTCCGCCGCGCGCAAGGATTCGCGCAGGGGCTTGGTGGCGACCCTTGTTTCGGCGCGGCGGCGGCGTTCCTCGCGACGGTCGAGGGAAGGAGCCGATTCGCTCCTGTCGGTGGTCTTTGCGTCGTCTTGTGCCCGCCCGCGGCGCTGGGTCGCGACAAGGCGGCGGTAATCGTCGAGGTCGCCGTCGAAGGGCCGGCAGGTTCCATCCGCGACCAGCCACAGCCGGTCGACGACCGCCTCGATCAAGTGGGCGTCGTGGCTGGCGAGAACGATCGTGCCTTCGAAATCGTTGAGCGCCTGGATGAGGGCTTCGCGCGCGTCCACGTCCAGGTGGTTGGTCGGCTCGTCGAGCAGAAGAATCTGCGGCGCCGCCGTCGTCATCAGCGCGAACAGGAGTCTCGCTTTCTCGCCGCCGGAAAGATTGGCGATGGCGAGATCGGCGGTGGCGGCGCCGAGACCGAAGCGGGCCAGGTGCGCGCGCACCGTCGGCTCGTGCTTGT
>CAYIQU010000025.1:0-6808 GCA_964365645.1 uncultured Hyphomicrobiales bacterium
GGACATGGACGCGGGCTATCTCGCCGTCGTCGGCGGCGAGACCGTGGTCATGGCGCTCAGCCGCGATTCGACCGAGTTTCCCGTCCCCGTCGCCCTGCCCTATCTGCTCAAGGAATTGGCCGCCCAACCGGCGCCCCCATCGGGCGACTCCGCCGCCGCGTTCATTCCCTTGCCCGACGGCCGGATCGTCATCCGCGCCGCCGCGCCGGTCCGGCGCGTCCTGCCCGACGGCGCCGTCCGTGTCGTCGGCTCGGTCCAGGCGGTTCACGTCATCGAGGAATCGTTCTTGACGACGCTCGCCAACCGGCAGGCAACCGCCATCGCGTTCCAGGTCGAGGGGCTTTCGGCGATCGGCGCCGACCGCGAAATCGCCGACGACGACGCGCGCGCCGCGCCGGTGTTCGCGCCGGGCGCGCGCTCGCCCGCGTTCGCCTGGCGCGCGCGGGAAGACGGCTATGCCGGTTTCGCCCGCCTTTCCTTGCAGGACGGAAAAAGCGCCGTGTTCGCGGCGCGCTACGGCAAGGAGACCCTTCAGTCGACTCTGGCGTCGTTTCGCGCTTTGATCCTGCCGGTGCTGATCTTCGCCGGGCTGGCGGTGATCACCCTCGGCACGATCTTTCTCAATCACTTCTTGTTCGCGCCGCTGGGCCGGCTGATGAACGCCGCCGGGAATTTGCAGGCCGGACGCCCCATGGCCTTCGACCCGGCCGGCAACCCCACCGAGATCGCCGATCTGGCCCGCGCCTTGGACGGCATGGCCCGGACCATCCGCGAGCGCGAGGACTCGCTGCGCCAGCTCAACGCCGAGTTGGAGCGCCGGGTCGAGGAACGATCCGCCGCGCTGGTACACAGCCAGGAACGCTATCGCGATTACGTCGAGACCGCCTCGGATTGGGTCTGGGAAATGGGACCCGATCTGCGCTTTACCTATTTTTCGGACCGCATCCGCGACATCGCCGGAATCGAACCCAAGGCCCTGGTCGGGCGGCGGCGCGATGAAATATCGGCCGTCGACGACCCCGAAAACTGGCAACGCCACCTCGACGATCTCGCCGCCCGGCGTCCGTTCCGGAACTTCCGCTATCCCCTGCGCCGGCCCGACGGCACGCGCATCCATATTTCCATCAGCGGCAAGCCGGTGTTCAACCAGCGCGGCGTGTTCCAAGGCTATCGCGGGGTCGGAACCAACGTCACCGCCATGGTCGAGGCCGAGCAGCGAACGCGGGAGGCGCAGCGGCTGGCCGAATCCGCCAGCCGCACCAAATCCGAATTCCTGGCCAACGTCAGCCACGAGCTGCGCACGCCCTTGAACGCGATCCTCGGCTATTCCGACGTCATGCGGAATCGCATCTTCGGCCCCGTCGAGAACGAGCGCTACCGTGAATACGTCGAATACATCCACGAATCGGGCGTCCATCTTCTCCAGCTCATCAACGACGTTCTCGACGTCTCGGCGATCGAAGCCGGCAAACTGGAGCTGAACGAAAGCGATTGCCCGATCCCGGCGCTGGTCGACGCCGCCGTGCGCATGATCCGCACCCGCGCCGAGAACAAGGGGTTGACCCTGGCCGTCGACCTGCCCGCCGGCTTGCCGGCGCTGCGCGCGGACGAGCGGCGCATGAAGCAAATCCTGATCAACCTGCTGTCCAACGCCGTCAAGTTCACCAAGGCCCCGGCCACGGTGCGAATCGAAGCCGGCATCGCGCCGAACGGAGACGTGCGGATCGCCGTCGCCGACGAAGGGATCGGCATGACCGCCGAGGACGTCGAAAAGGCGCTGCAGCCCTTCGGCCGGACCCGAGGCGGAATCGCGGTGGCGGACGAAGGCACCGGGTTGGGCCTGCCGCTCGCCCGCGCGCTGACCGAAGCCCACGGCGGCACCCTGACGGTGGACACCGCGCCCGGGCGGGGAACGACGGTAACGCTGCGGTTTCCCTCGTTCCGCGCCGTCGCGCCGTTCGACGCCACGCTTATAACTTAAAGAGAGTCCGCCGCCAGCCGGCCGTCGGTCATCGCCAAGCGCCGGTCGGCCAGGCCCGCCAAGTCCCGCTCGTGGGTGACGACCGCGATCGCGCGGTTCTGCTCGCGCGCCAGCCGGGCGAAGATTTCGAACACCGCGCGGGCGTTGGCGCTGTCGAGGTTGCCGGTCGGCTCGTCGGCCAACACGACCAGCGGATCGTTGGCCAGCGCCCGCGCGATCGCCACCCGCTGGCGCTGACCGCCGGAGAGCTGCTCGGGGTATTTGCGCATCTGATCGGCGAGGCCGAGATCGGCGAGCAAGGTTTCGGCCTTGGCCCGCATCGCGCCCGCCTCGAGGCGGGCCAGCTTGCGCATCGGCAGCATGACGTTGGCGAGCACGTCGAATTCCGGCAGCAGGAAGTGGAACTGAAACACGAAACCGAGCCGCGCCAGCCGGATCGCGGCCAGTTCGTCGGACCCCATGTGGCCCAGGGCCTGCCCGTCGATCCGGACCTCGCCCATCGTCGGCGCGTCGAGCAGGCCCAGAAGATAGAGCAGCGACGACTTGCCCGATCCCGAAGCGCCGGTGATCGCCACCATCTCGCCCTTGGCGATGGTCAGCGTCACGTCGCGGACCAGCGTCACCGGCACCGGCCCGGGCAAGATGCGGGTCAAGCCGCGCGCCTCGATCGCCGGCGTCGGCGCCATCACAGCCCCCGCACGATATCGACGGGGTTGAGCCGGGCCGCGCGCCGGGCCGGCAGCCAGGCGGCGAACGTCGCCGAGACGACGGCCACCAAGGCGCCGATCAGGTAATGCAGCGGCGTGCGGTAAAGGACGAACCCCTCGGTCCGGACGAAGCCCTCCAGCTCGAAGCGGATCGAGGCGAGCAGCTCGACGATGCCCCACCCCAGCAGCCAGCCGGCCAGACTGCCGGCCACGCCGGCGATAAATCCCTCGATCAGGAAAATGCGGCGGATGTCGGCCTCGGCGAAGCCCATCGACTTGAGAATGGCGATGTCGCGGATCTTCTCGAACACCACCGTCGAGATGACGTTGAAGATGCCGAAACAGGCGACGATCAGGATGGCGCCGACGGTCGAATACATGATCCCGTTCTGGATGACGAAAATTTGCAGAACGTTGCGCGAGGCTTCCTTCCACGACTCCGAGCGGTAGCCGAAGCGGTCCTCGATCCGGCGCGCGACCGCTTCCGCCTGTTCGGGATCGTCGAGCCTGAGGCGGATGCGGTTGATGACGTTGGGCTTGTTGTGCAGGATTTGCGCCTTCTTGAGCAGGACGTAGGTCTCGAAATTGTCCATGGTGACGATGCCCGAGGAAAAGACCCCGACCACCTTCATCTTCAAGACCACCCCTTGCGGCGAGATCACCGAAAGCATGTCGCCGACCTCGACCCCGGCCTTCTTGGCGACGCCGACGCCGAGGATGATGCCGTTGCCCGCGGTATAGAGATCGTCGAGCGCGCCCGCGACCAGGTCGCGCTCCAGGTTGGTGACGCGGCGTTCCAGCGCCGGTTCGATGCCGCTGACGCCGACGGAAACGTCCTTGGACCCGTAGCGCAGCAGCACCTGCCCGGCCATGCTCGGCGCCACCCGCACGCCCGGCATCTGGCGCAGCGCGGCGACGATCCGCCGCGCGCCGCGAATGCCGCGCACCTCGTCGCGCGGCTTGATGCCGCTTAAAGAGACCGCGCCGCCGGGATGGTCGCGCAAGACGGGCTGCGGTTCGGGAACGCGGTATTCGTCCTTCATCAGGACGTGGGGCTGGATGTCGATGACCTTCTCGATGAACAGGTGCTGGAACCCCTGCATCATCGAGGCGATGCCGATGAAGAACCCGACGCCGAGCGCGACGCCGAGAACCGAGATCAGCGTCTGCCGCCGCCGGTGCAGCAGGTGCGACAGCGCGATGCTCAACTCCAGGGACATGACTCGCGGATTCGACAAGGGCGGCTCCGCTGCGGTGGTGACGGTCAACCCGGACCGGGGGCGTTGACGATGCGAATGGATGAGCCGTCGGCCAGGGCGGCGGGCGGATCGACGACCACGCGCGCGTCGGCGGCCAACCCCTCGACGATTTCGACCTTGGCCACGCCGCGAATCCCGACCTTGACCGGAACCCGCTTGGCCCGGCCGCCGACGACGACGAAGACGTGGCCGTCGCGGACCGCGCCCGCCGGAACCAGCAGGGCCGACGCCTTTTCGCGGGCGACGACGTTGATTTCAACCGTCATGCCGACCAGCAGCGGCGTATCCTCGGGCAGCGCCACCCGTACCCGGAAGCTTTTGTTGATCGGGTCGCCCTTGGGCGTGATGACGACGACGCTTCCCGTCAGCGGGCGATCGGGAAAGGCGTCGGCCTTGACCAGCACTTTCTGCCCGGGGGCGAGGCGCACGATGTCTTCCTCGTCCACGTCGGCGGTGATGCGCAGCGGCGTCGGCTGGCCGATGGAGAACAGGACCTGCTTCTTGTCCACCACCTCGCCGACCTCGCCGTCGCGGCGCAGCACCGTTCCGGCGATGGGCGCGCGCAGCACCAGGTCCTCGAGCCTTTGCCGCGCGGCCGCCGTCGCCGCCTTGGCTTGAAGGTATTCGCTCTGGGTCCGCTCGTAGCTGGCGCGACTGGCGACGCCGCGGGTTTCCAGCGACCGCTGGCGCGCGAGTTCTTCCTGCCAGAACTGATCGCGGACCTCGAGCTGGCGGACGTTGGCCTGGGCCTCGCGGTCGTCGAGGCGGGCAAGGATGTCGTCCTCCTTGACCGCGTCGCCGTCCCGGACCCGAACCTCGGCGATCCGGCCCGGCACCAATGAGGACACTTGGGCCCACGTCACCGGCTCGACGGTGCCGGTGGCGTAGACCGAATCGACCGCCGGCCCCTGTTCCGCGATCGCCACGCTTACCGCGACGCCCCGGCCGAGAAAAAAGTAGCCGGCGCCGGCGGCGACGGCGACGGCGAGGATAAGGACAATGAATTTTTTCATGGACATGAGCCATTCTAAGGCATGTCCGCCCCCGCCGGAACCCTTGACGGGCGGGCGCGCGCCTCCCATCCTGGACCGATCGGTAACAGGGGGATGAACCCGCCCGGGCCGACAGGGAGGATATCCATGAAAAAATCGTTTCTGATGGCGGCGTCCGCCGCCGTCGTCGTCGCATTCGCCGCCCAACCCGCGTCCGCCGCCGAAACATTGCGCATGATGACCGGCCCGCAGGGCGGGGTGTGGGTGCCGTTGGGCGGTTCGCTCAAGAACATGTGGGAAAAAGTCCTGCCCGGCGTCACGGTGCAAACCCTGCCCGGCGCCGGCATCGCCAACGTCCGGGGCATCCAGGAAGGCAAGACCGAGATCGGCTTCGCCAACAGCGTCTCGACCGTGGACGGCGTCGCCGGCCGCGCGCCGTTCGACAAGAAGCACGACAACGTCTGCCAGATGGCGACCCTCTATCCGCAATATTTCCAGGTGGTCGCGCTGGCGGATGCCAAGATCAACTCGGTGGCCGACCTCAAGGGCAAGGCCATCGCCGTCCAGCCGCGCGGCAACACCGCCGAGGACATCACCCGCCACGTTCTCCAGGTCTACGGCCTCGACTATTCCAAAATGGCCAAGGTCAACTTCGTGTCCTACACCGACGCCGTCGAGCAGATGAAGGACGGCCACACCCAGGCCTTCACGCTGGGCACCACCGTGCCGGCGTCCTCGGTCATGGATCTGTCGACCGTGCGCGACATCAAGATTCTCGACCTCGGCGAAAAAATAGCCGACATGAAGAAGATCAACCCCGGCTACACGCTGAACACCATCAAGGCCGGGACCTACCCCAAAATCACCCAGGACGTGAAGGTGGTCGGCTACGCCACCCATCTGGTCGTCAGCTGCAAGCTGCCCGAGGCCCAGGTCCACGCCATGACCAAGGCCATCGCCGCCAACGTCGCGGACATGGCCGCGATCAACAAGGCCATGGGTGGCCTGACGCCCAAGATGATGGCCGAAGACATCGGCGTGCCGCTGCACGCCGGCGCGCGCAAGTTCTATAAGGAAGCCGGCGCGCTCTGAGGCCCTTGCCGGCGGACGGGTTCCCGTCCGCCGGGTCCTCTTCCCCCAATCCCGCCCCGCCGGAGATGTTTCATGGCCGCCTATGATCGCGCGATTAAGACCCTCGCCTGGACGGTCGCGGTCGCCATGTCGCTCTATCACATGTGGATCGCCGCCACGGGCACGCCCGAGGCGATGATCTTTCGCGGCACGCACCTGCTGTTCGCCCTGACGTTGACTTTTCTGCTGTTTTCCGCGCGACCGCAGGAAGGTCCGCACCACACCCCCTGGTACGATCTCGTCCTGGTCGCGCTCAGCGTCGCCGCCGTCGGCTATGTCTTCGTCAACTACAACTACTTCGTCAACCGCATCTACTATATCGACGACTTGAAGCCCGGCGACTGGGCGATGGCGATCCTGACCATCGTGCTGGTGCTGGAAGGCACCCGGCGGGTCATCGGCCTGTCGTTGCCCATTACCGCGGTGGTCTTTCTCCTGTACGCCCTGTTCATCGCCCAGGTCGAGCCGCAAAAGATTCTCGACCAGCTCTACATGACCACCGAGGGCATCTTCGGCTCGACGCTGGGCGTGTCGGCGTCCTACGTCATTATTTTTGTCCTGTTCGGCAGCTTCATGGAGCGCACCGGGACGGGCAAGCTGTTCATGGACTTCGCGCTCGCCTTGACCGGCCACACCGCCGGCGGACCGGGCAAGGTGTCGGTCATCAGCAGCAGCCTGTTCGGCACCATCTCGGGCAGCGCGGTCGCCAACGTCATGGTCGACGGCCCGATCACCATC
>CAYIQU010000025.1:6818-9740 GCA_964365645.1 uncultured Hyphomicrobiales bacterium
TTCCGCCCGCCGTTCGCCGCCGCGGTCGAGGCGGTCGCCTCGACCGGCGGCCAGATCATGCCGCCGGTGATGGGCGCGGCCGCCTTCGTCATGGCCGAATTCCTGGCGGTCAGCTATTTACAGATCACCATCTGGGCCATCGTGCCGTCGATTTTGTACTACGTCGCCGTGTTCTTCTCGGTTCACTTCGAGGCCAAGCGCACCGGCCTGCACGGCATTCCGAAAAGCGAGATTCCCGTCTTCGGCCAGGTCATGCGCGAGCGCGGGCATTTGTTCATCCCCGTGTTCGTTATTCTTGTCGGAATGTTCGCCGGCTACAGCGCGCCCCTGTGCGCGCTGGCGGGCGCGTTGTCCTGCTTCCCGGTCGCGATGCTGCGCAAAAGCACCCGTGCCGAGCTGAAATGGCGCGGCGTCCCCGACGCGCTGGAGGACGGCGCCAAGAATGCGTTGTCCGTCGCGCTTGCTTGCGCCTCGGCCGGCATCGTCATCGGCGTCGTGACGCTGACCGGGCTCGGCATCACGTTCACCAACGTCGTGGTCGAGGTCGCGCGCAACAGCCTGCTGCTGGCCCTCGTCGTCACCGCGGCGGCCGGCATCATCCTCGGCATGGGGATGCCGACGACGCCCGCCTACATCGTCATGGTCTCGCTCTTGGTGCCGGCGCTCATCAAGCTGGGCGCCATCGCCCCCGCCGCGCACATGTTCGCCTTCTATTTCGCGATCCTGTCGGCGATCACCCCGCCGGTGGCGCTGGCCGTCTATGCCGCCGCCGCGCTGGCCAAGACCGATCTGTGGCAAGCGGGCTGGGCCGCCATGAAGGTCGGCGCCGCCGGATTCATCGTGCCGTTCATGTTCGTCTACGAGCCCTCGCTGCTGCTGATCGGCGACTGGACCGATTCGGCGATGGCGTTTGTGTCCGCGACCATCGGCACCATGGCGCTGGCCGCCGCGTTGCAGGGTTATCTGTTCGGGCCGACACCCCTATGGCAACGGGTCGCGCTGTTCGTCGCCGCCCTGCTTTTGATCAAGCCCGGCCTGGTCACGGACGCGATCGGACTCGCGATTTTGCTCGGCGTCGTCGCCGTCCAGCGCCTGGAAGCGAAACGCGCCGCCGCCGCTTAGAGCGTGAACGGCGCCTGCGCGGTTCGGGCCAAGCCGCGCAGCATGTCCATCAAGGGCGCCGGAACGGGGATGCCGTCGCGCCGCCGTTCCTCGATCGCCGCGTATTCCGGATCGCCCGCCACCAGCACCGGCTGGCTCGTGTTCGCGCGCTTAGAGGCGCGCAAGGCGTCGATCATGTCGTCCATGTCCGCCTCGAACTCGCCCGGCTCGCGAAACGCCTTGGGATCGACGGCGGCGAAGAAGTGCCCGACGTCAAGGCGATTGTCGGCGTTGGGCGTCGGCCGCGTCGGACCTTGTTCGCGATTGCGCAGCGGCGTCGCCGTCGCGCCGGGCAGGACGGCGGATAAAATTTCGATCATGGCCGCCAATCCGTAGCCTTTATGGCTGCCCTGGTCGCGCGTGCCCCCCAGCGGGGTCAACAGGCGCAGCAGCAAGGCCCGCGACGGGTCGGTCAGCGGCGCGCCGGTTTCGTCCACCGCCCAGCCCTCCGGCACGCTCTTGTCGTGCATCTGGGCGAGACGGAACTTGCCGATGGCCGCCGTGCTGGTCGCCATGTCCAACACGAACGGCCGGTTGCGCCGGGTCGGCGCGGCAAACGCGATCGGGTTGGTCCCGAACATCGCCTCGGCCCCGAAGGTCGGCACGATGGAAGCGCGGTGGACGTTGGTTCCCGACATCCCGACGAGTCCGGCCTCGGCCATGCGCTGAGCGTAGACTCCGGCCGCGCCGTTGTGGTTGGAATTGCGGACCGCGACGACGGCGACGCCCGCCGCGCGAGCCTTGGCGATGACCATGTCGGTCGCCAGCGTGGAGGGGTAATGGCCGAGACCGCCGCCCGCGTCCATCAGCGCCGTCACCGCCGTTTCGCGGACGACGCGGATCGCGGGCTTGAAGACGAGGTGTCCCGCCTGGCGGAATTCCTCGTAGTAGCGCAGCATGGCGATGCCGTGGGAATCGATCCCGCGCAAATCGGCTTCGATCAATCGCGCGACCGTGACGCGGGCCGGTTCGGCCTCCATCCCCCAGGCCAGCAGAATCGCCTCGACCTGGCGCGCAAGCGCGTCGGCGGGAACGCGGATGATTGGAGATGAGGGCGGCATGGGGAACGATCAGTGAATCTCAGGTCAGTGAATTTCGGGTTCGGGCGTGGGCGCCACACCCTCGAGAAAATCGAAGTCGCAACCCCGGTCGGCCTGGGTAATCCGCTCGAGGAACATCTCGCCGAAGCCGCGCGTGTAGGGCGCGGGCCGGGGCTTCCACGCCTTGCGGCGGCGTTCCAGCTCGTCGGCCGGAACGAGAAGATTCAATGCCCGCGCGGCGACATCCATTTCGATCATGTCGCCGTCGCGCACCAGGGCCAGCGGCCCGCCGATGGCGGCCTCGGGCGCCACGTGCAGGACGCAGGCGCCGTAGCTGGTGCCGCTCATGCGCGCGTCGGAAATCCGCACCATGTCGCGCACGCCTTGTTGCAACAGCTTCTTCGGCAGCGGCAACTGGCCCCATTCGGGCATGCCGGGGCCGCCACGGGGCCCCGCGTTCTTCAGCACCAGGACCGAGTCCGCCGTGACGGGGAGATTATCGTCGTCGATGCGCGCGGCCATGTCGTTGTAATCCTCGAACGTCACCGCCGGACCTTTATGTTTCAAGAGGCGCGGCTCGGCCGCCGGCGCCTTGATGACCGCGCCCGAGGGCGCCAGCGTGCCGTACAGCACCACCAGTCCGCCTTCGCCGGCCAGCGCCTTCGCGGGCGTGCGAATGACGTCGTCGTTGACGATGCGAACGTCCTTGAGGGTTTCGCCC
>CAYIQU010000026.1:0-9740 GCA_964365645.1 uncultured Hyphomicrobiales bacterium
CGACGCGGCCGAACAGCAGGCCGAGCGGCGCCGCGCACGCCAACCGGTCGGCGAACGGCAGGATCGCGATCCCGCGCCGGCGCACGAACAGGATGCCGGCGACCGTCACGCCCAGGATGCCGCCGTGGAACGACATGCCGCCCTGCCAAACCGCTAATATCTCCAGCGGGTTGGCGAGGTAATAGCCCGGCCGGTAGAACAGGATGTAGCCGAGCCGTCCGCCGAGCACGACGCCGAGCGTCGCCCAGACCAGGAAATCGTCGATGTCCTCGGGCTTGCCCGCCGCCGGGGCGTTCGCCGCCAGCGCGCGCAAGTAGCGCCAGCCGAGCAGCAGCCCGCCGATATAGGCCAGCGCGTACCAACGGATGACGAACGGCCCGAACGAAATCAGGACCGGATCGATGGCGGGAAACGGAAGAGCGAACAACACGGACGTCAGCGATGCGGATCGGCGACGGCGAGATAATCGCGCACGTAGCTACCGATGCCGTCTTCCAGGGACATGGGGGGCTTGCCGTAGCCGGCGGCGCGAAGGCGCTCCATGCGCGCTTGGGTGAAATACTGGTATTTCTCCCGCAGGCTTTCAGGCATCGGCGCGTAGTCGATCTTGGGTTTCTTGCCGAGCGCGGCGAAGACGGCGGCGGCAAGATCGGCGAACGAGCGCGCCTGGCCGGTGCCGCAATTGAACAAGCCGCTGACGGATGGGGTGTCGAGCAGCCACAGCACGATGTCGACGCAGTCCCCGACCCAGATGAAATCGCGCACTTGGCCGCCGTCCTTGTAGTCGGGCCGGTGCGACTTGAACAGCCGCGCGGATTCACCGGCGGCGACGCGTTCGTAAACCTGCGCCGCGACGCTGCGCTGGCCGGCCGTGTGGTATTCATTCGGGCCGTAGACGTTGAAAAACTTCAGTCCGGCCCACTGCGGCGGGGACATTTCGCCCATCGCCAGCAGGCGCGCCACCCGCCGATCGAACAGATGCTTGCTCCAGCCGTAAGGATTGAGCGGTCGCAGGGCGGCCAGCGTCGATGAACGCGCGTCGTCGTCGAACCCCTGGGCGCCGTCGCCGTAGGTCGCCGCCGAGGACGCGTAGATCAGCCGCACCTTGTGCAACGCGCACCACTGCCACAGGCGCAGCGACAGGCGGAAATTGTTGTCGATGATCTTGTCGGCGTCGACCTCCACGGTCGATGAGATCGCCCCCATGTGGATGACCGCTTCGACGTCGCCGGGCTGGCGGTCGAGATAGGCGAACAGGTCTTCCGGCGGAACGATGTCGATCAATTCCCGCTTGGCGAGGTTCTTCCATTTGACCCCGTCGCGCAGGCGATCGCATACAACGACCGAGCCGGGCCGGCGCTCATCCAGCGCGGCCGCGATGTTCGATCCGATGAAGCCGGCGCCGCCGGTGATCACGTACATGAAAGCGGGTCCATCTTGTCCGGCACGGGGCGGGGAAGCCTTGTTTTATAGGCCGAAGCGGCCCCCATCATCAAGGCGAAGGCGTCGGAAAGGCCAGGACGATAAAGACGAAGACTGAGGCGACGATTCGGCCCGATATGGTATACCGGTGCGGTCCGTTCCGTCGCTCCAGGAGATTTCCGTCATGCAGACTCGCAATCGCGTCCTCGACGATATCGCCAAGATGGCGGGCGGCGCGGCCAGCATCCTCGCCGGGTTCAAGGAAGAGATCGAGGCGCTGGTGAAAGCCCGCGCCGAGCGGATTCTCGGCGCCATGGATCTCGTCCCCCGCGACGAGTTCGAGGCCGTGCGCGCCATGGCCCAGAAAGCCCGCGCCGAGCAGGAAAAGCTCGCCGCGCGATTGGCCCGGCTCGAAGCCCAAGCGCCCCGGACGCCGCGACCGGCGGCAAAAAAAAGCCGCCGCCGCGCCCGCTGATCCCCATCGCGCGACGCGGCGCGACCCCCAAGGGCGAAAGATTCGCGGCTTTTCCGTAACGTTCGCTCCCGCCGCGCGCATCCGCGGCGCGATTTCCGGCGCGCGGCCGCCGATCCAAATCCCCGAGTCCCGCCAGCGGCTTGGACTCTTTATCCACAAACAATGTTCCGCCCGAGCCGCGACTGCCCTTGCGCCGGATTTCCGGTTTGTGGCAGGCTACCCCTAGTTATGGGGAAGGGGCTCTTCCACTACATGTCGCGGCAACCCCATCATCTTGTGGCCACAAGGGATTTCCTTCCGATTCATACGGGAGGGTCCTTCCGGCGGCATCCCAAACAAAACCCGAAAAACAAGGAGGCGCGGGCATGACCGTTTCCCCGTCCGTGAGCGAAAGCGCGATCTCGGTCAATCCTCTCGACATGATCGAGCAGATCGTCGAAGTCAACGAGTGGACGTTCGACCGCCGCAACGAGCAGGAAATGGCGGCCCAGGCGCCGGGCCGCTGGTGCGATTACAGCCTCTACTTCTCGTGGAACGAGGAATTGGGCGCGATGCACTTCACCTGCGCCTTCGACATGCGCGTACCCAACGACAAGCGCCGCGTGGTGCGCGAACTGCTCGGCCTGGTCAACGAGAAGCTCTGGCTCGGCCACTTCGGCCTCTGGCAGGAGGAAGGCCTGCCCATGTTCCGCCACGCGTTGCCGCTGCGCGGCGTCAAGGGACCCAGCGCCGAACAGATCGGCGATCTCTTGGACACCGCGCTGGTCGAATGCGAGCGGTTCTATCCCGCCTTCCAGTACGTCATCTGGGGCGGCAAGGCGCCCGAGGACGCCCTCGCCGCCGCCCTGGTCGATACCGTGGGCGAGGCGTGAGCGCGCATGAGCCTAAAATCCTGCTCGTCGGGTGCGGCAAGATGGGCGGCGCCCTTCTCGCCGGCTGGATCGAGCGCGTCCTGAAGGCCGCCCACGTCGCCGTCGTCGAGCCCGACGCCGCCAACGCCGCCCGTGCGCGCCAATCGGGCGTCGCCGTCGCCGACGACCCCGGCCGCTTGCCCGCCGGCTTTTCTCCCGACGCGATCGTGATCGCGGTCAAGCCGCAGGCCATGGACGCGACCCTGCCCGCGTATCGGTCCCTCGTCGAAAAAGGCGCCGCCGTGCTGTCCATCGCCGCGGGCAAGACCATTGCTTCCTTCGAGCGGATTCTGGGATCGAACGCCGCCGTGCTACGCGCCATGCCCAACACGCCGGCCGCCGTCGGGCGCGGCATCAGCGTCGTGACCGCCAACGCCCGCGTCGGGTCCGAGGCCCGCCACTTGGCCGAGCGGCTTCTCTCGGCCGTCGGCACGGTCGAATGGGTCGAGGACGAATCCCTGATGGACGCCGTCACCGCCGTCTCGGGCAGCGGCCCCGCGTATGTTTTCCTGCTGGCCGAATGCCTGGCCGAGGCCGGGCGCCGGGCCGGCCTCGATGCCGATCTCGCCGCCCGCCTGGCGCGGGCCACCGTCGCCGGTTCGGGCGAGCTTCTGCACCGCGCCGCCGAAACGCCCGAGACGCTGCGCAAGAACGTCACCAGCCCCGGCGGCACCACCGCCGCCGCGTTGGGCGTTCTCATGGCCGATGACGGCTTGCAGCCCTTGCTGACCCGCGCGGTCGCGGCCGCCACGAAACGGTCGCGCGAACTGGCCGGCTGACGGCCGCGCCGCTCACAGAAAAATCAGCTTGGCGCCGGCGATCGCCAACACGGCGGCGTTGGCGCGCAGCAGGAACGGCCGGGTCGCGACGCCGAGGCTGAAAGCCGTGCCGATGAACGCCCCGACGACCACGGCCGCCGCCAGATACGGGGTTTCCGCCGGCAAGCGCGCCACCGCCGCCAGGTTGCCGCCGAGCGCGGCCAGCGAATTGACCAGAATGAACACCGCCGCGACGCCCGCGACCTTGCGCGTATCCGCCCAAGCGAAGGCGATCAGGAGCGGACTCAGGAAAATGCCGCCGCCGACGCCGGTCAGCCCCGATAAAAATCCGATGGCCGCGCCGGCGAGCAGCGCGAGAGCCCTGGGCGGGCGCACATCCTCGGCCGCGGGGCGGGTGCGTTCGGGAAAAAGAAAGCGGAACGCGGCGAACAACAAAACGATTCCGACCAGCGGACGATAATAGTCGCCCGGCAGGTGCACCATGCCGCCCACGAAAGCGAAGGGCGCGGCGGTGGCGAGAAAGGGCCACAGCACCGGCCACGAGAACCAGCCCGCCCGAACGAAACGCCACGACGCGATCGCGGCGACGATGACGTTCAAGGTCAACGCCGTCGGGCGCATGACGTCGGGCGCGACGCCGGCCAGGGCCATGATCCCAAGATAGGCCGAGGCGCCCGCGTGCCCAACCGAGGCATACAGGGCCGCGGCCGCGAGCATCAATCCGGCCAGGATCAGAACCGTTTCCGTTTCCATCAATGGAGGATAGCGAAGAGCGCCCGGGCGAACGACCGGATTTCGCGCCGATTTTTCGGGCGCGGCACCCCCGACTGGCGGGATCGGGTCTTTTCCGCGATAATCGCGGGCATCATCGAACGGCGGGGTTATCCGATGGCGAAAGCGCAGGCGCGAGGAAAGCGGCATTCCAGCGCTAAACTGGGCAAGAAAGGCGCCACCGCGGGCGACGAGGCCCGCGCGCTCGCCGCCGCCCTCGATCGGATCGCCGAAAACGGTTGGCGAAAGTTGACCATCGCCGACGTCGCCCGAAAGGCGGGCCTGCCGCCGGCGCGGGTCCGGGCCTTGTTTCCCGGACGGGAAGCGGTGCTGGAGACCTTCTTTCTCGACATCGACCGCCGGGTGGCGGCGGAAGGAGGCTACGCCGCCGATGATCCCAGCCCGGCCAGGGACCGCCTGTTCGACGTGCTGATGCGGCGCTTCGACGCGCTGGCGCCCCATCGCCCGGCGATGAAGGCGCTGATCAAGGATCTGCCGCTCGACCCTGAAACCGCCGCCTGGTGCGCGTACAGGCTTTCGCGTTCGCTGGCCTGGACGCTGGACACCGCCGGGCTTTCGGCCCGGGGGGCGCTGGGCCGGATTCGGGTGAAGGGGCTTGTGCTGATCTATCTCAACGCCCTGAGGGCCTGGCTTTCCGATGAAACCGCCGACATGAGCCCGACCATGGCCGCCCTGGATAAGGGCCTGCGCGCCGCCGAAAGCATCCTGGGAGCGCTGGCCGGAATCCTCGCCGCCAAGGCCGCCGCCGCCGCCGCCGCCGCCAAAGACAAGCGCGGCCGCGCCGACTGATCCTCCTCGACCACCCCTAGCCTCCCCCACCCCCCTAGCCGGACACCCCGGCTGGCTGGCTGGCCGGCCTTCTTCTCCACCCCAGCGCTAACCTCTTGCCCCGCCAGGGGTTTTTGCACTGGCGAAATCGATGATTGTGCAGTGCAACAATTTTTATTGACTTTTGCTAATTCAAGGCGTAAATAAAGGCCACAAGACAGTTTGCGATGCACAACTAAAGGTCCTTTGTGTCGCCGCCGGACTGGGGACGTAGCCGACCGAAGGACCCGCCGCCCGAACCCCAACAATCAGGAGAACAGCCATGCAAGCCGAATTCTTCAAAGCCAATCCCTTCTTCAATCCCGAGTCCTTCAAGGCGAACCCCTTCTTCAACCCTGAATCCTTCAAGGCGAATCCCTTCTTCAACCCTGAATCCTTCAAGGCCTTCGCCGCGCTGACGCCGGCCAAGATGGCCGAGGAGTTCTTCAAGAACGCCCGCCTCTATCGCTTCGGCGCCGCCGACGTGGACGCCATGCTCGCCAGCCAGCGCAAGACGCTGGAAGCCTTCGGCGCGGCCGGCCGCGTCGTCGCCGAGGCCGCGCAGAAGATCACCGCCCGCCAGGCCGAACTGGTCAAGGAAACCCTGGACGGCATGACCAGCGTGATGACCGAGATGTCCAAGGCCTCCAGCCTGGAAGACGCGGCCGCGAAGCAGGCCGAGTTCGCCAAGGAAGCCTTCGAGACCGCCCTTGAGAACGGCCGCGAGGTCGCCGAGATGATCGCCGAAACCAACGAAGCCGCCGCCGAACCGATTTCGGCCCGCGTCGTCGCCATGTTCGACGAAGTCAAGGAAGGCGCCCTCAAGATGAAGGACAAGCCGAAGGCCGAAAAAGCCAAGGCCGCCTAAGTCCGGCGCCGACGCACCGAGTTTACCTTCTTCGCGCCCTTGACCTCCCTCCCGGGTCTCTCCGAGCGACGAAGAAGTCCCGCCCCCGCCGGCCCTCCCCCGGCGGGGGTTTTTCTTTGCGCCAAATTCGGCGGGATTTTCGTTATGCCGGCGTTCCCGGCTAAACCGGCAGCCGCAGTTTCGCCCGGGCGCCCCCCAAGGGCGATTCCTCGATGGTTGCGTCGCCGCCATGGCCGCGCATGATGTCGCGCACGATGGCGAGCCCCAGGCCGACGCCGCCGGTCGCCGGATTGCGCGAGGCATCGAGCCGGAAAAACGGCCGAAAGACGTCCTCGCGGGATCCGGCCGGAATGCCGGGGCCGTCGTCGTCGATGGTGATTTCGATCCAATCGCCCAAGCGGCGGGCCGCCGCCTCGACTTTTTTGCCGTGGCGAAGCGCGTTCACCAGCACATTGGCGATGGCCCGGCGGATCGCTTGCAGCCGCGCCGGGATGACGAGATCGCCCTCGGTCCTGACGGTGACGGCGCGACCGTCGCGGCCGATGGTCGCGGCGACTTCGTCGAGAAGCAGGCCGAGATCCACCGGCGCCGGCGCCTCGGTTCCCTCGCCCCGGGCAAACGCGAGGTACTCCTCCAGCATCCGCTCCATTTCCGCGACGTCGGCCTTGAGGTCCTCGCCGCCCTCGATCGGGCCGAGCATTTCCAATTGCAGTTTCATGCGCGCCAGTGGGGTGCGCAGGTCGTGCGAAACCCCGGACAGCATGGCCGTTCGTTGCGCGATTTGACGTTGTATCCGCTCGCGCATGGCCAAAAAGGCCGCCGCCGCCTGGCGCACTTCGCGCGCGCCTTCGGGCTTGAAACGCGAGACGTCGCGGCCCTTGCCGAAGTTCTCGGCGGCGATGGCCAGCCGCCGGATCGGCTTCACCTGATTGCGCATGAAAACGATCGCGACGCCCAGCAGGATCAAGGCCGAGCCCGCGGACCACAAGCCGAAAACCCAGGCGGTCGAACTGAACAGGCGCTTGCGCGGCACCAGCGCCCGCAGAACGCCGCCGCCCAGTTGAATTTCGACCACCACCATGCGGGTATGGCCGGCGTTATCGACGGTGAACGGCTGCGCGAACCGGTCGGCCAGGGCGTCCCGAAGGGATTCCTCGACCTGATCGCGCGGCTTGCGGCCGATATCGGCCAGGATTCCGTCCGGCCGATAGGTCACGACGATGTCCATGCCCTCGGCGGCCAGCGCGAAGAGGCGCTCGCGATCGGAATCCGTCGCCGTGCCCGGAAGCAACTGGACCAGCATCGACAGGTCGCCCGCGACGCTGCGCGCCAGGCGATCCATGATCTTGTCCCAGTGGGATTGATAGAACACGACCCCGGAGACGAGCTGAACGATCACCAGCGGCGTGATCAGGATCGCGAGCGTGCGGCCGAGAAGACTCCTCGGGAGGATGCGCTTAATGAACGGGTCCATGATAGCGTCGTACCGTAGCGTTTAATCGGGTTTCAAGGCATACCCCCGCCCGCGGGCGGTGACAAGATAGCGCGGCGCGCGGGGATCGTCCTCGATCTTGCGCCGCAATCGCGTTACCTGAACGTCGACCGCGCGGCCGCCGCCGACGGTGCCGGTCAGGCGGGCAAGTTCGTCGCGCTCCACCACTTCGCCGCCGTGGACGGCGAGAACGGCGAGCAAAACGGCCTCCGCCTCGGTCAGGCGGATCGGCTGGCCGTCGCGCGAAAGCTCGCGGCGGTCGGTGCGGAACACGGCGGCGCCGAAGCGCACTTCGTCCGGAACGGGAACCGACGGTTCCGGCGGGGGCTGGGCGGCGCGGCGCAGGATGGCGTTGAGGCGAAGCAGAAGCTCGCGCGGCTCGAACGGCTTGGACAGGTAGTCGTCGACGCCCGCTTCCAAGCCGGCGATGCGCTCCTCGGTTTCGCTCATCGCCGTCAGCATCAGGATCGGCACCGGGTTGCCCTTCCGCAAGGCGCGCGCCAGGGAAAGGCCGTCCTCGCCCGGCATCATGCGATCGAGAACCATCACGTCGAAAGCGAAACTTTTCAGATTGGCGCGCGCCTCGTCGGCGCTGGCCGCGACGGTGACGACGAAGCCGTTGCCGGCGAGATAGCGCCGCAGAAGTTCGCGCAGGCGAACGTCGTCGTCGACCACCAGGACATGCGGCGGGCTTAAGGAAGGATGGGCGGACGGGGTCATGGTCATGTCATGTCGCGGCGCGGCGTCTCCGGTGAAGCGCGAATGGACGGGTTAACCTTCCGACCCGCACCACCATTATAGGGCGGGTCTCCGCCGGGGAAAGCCGCCGGGAGGCGCTAAAAACGCCTAACCCTGCCCCGGGCGCGGTTCGCTCGCGGCGACGGCGCGCTGGCTCCGCGAAGCCGGTTGCGCCCGCCGCCGAACCCTTGGACAATCGGGCGGACCGAAGCGGGGCCATGGGAGGCCTCTTCCATGCGTTTAACCATGCGCGCACGATTTCGAATATTCGCCGTCGCTCTTTGCGCGGCGGGGCTGTGCGCGGCCGGACTTTTATCGCCCGGACCGGCGCGCGCCCAGGAAATCACCTACCTGCAAATGGCCAACATGACCGCCACCGCCAAAACCCCCGACGGTCGCCGGGCGAGCGTGCCGGTCACGGCCTTTCTTCAGGTGGAGAGCACGCAGGCGGCCAGTACCATCTGTCGGCGCGTTCCGGTGGTGCGCAGCGCCGTCCTCGACGCGACGGGACAACAACCGATTCCCTACGCCAAGGGCCATCTCGAATCGGATTCGATTTCCGCCTTCGTCACCGATCGGATCAATGCCGCGCTCGGCACCAAGACCGTGGCGCGCATCGCCTTCATTCACGGCACGCCCAAGGAAGCGCCTGCAACCGCGACCGATCTGGCCGACGCGGGCGACATGATCGCGCGCGACCGATCCGCCAAGACCGGCCAGATCGGGCAAATGGCGCCGTGCCGGCGCATCGTCGCGCCGCCGCGAAGCCTCAACTGGGTGAACGCCGAAGCGAAAAAACCGACGCAAACCCTCGCGCCGCCGGCGCCGCCCCTCCGCGAGAACCGGGCGCCCGCCCCATCCGCCCCGGAATTCAAGACCCATCCCCAATTCGCGCCGCCGGCGCCGCCGCAAAAATAGAGTCCGGCGGACGCCGCCGGAAGCAGCGCGAAAACCGGAATTACTCGAAAAAGCGTTTGCGGTCGCCGGCTTCGATGAGCCCGAGCAGAACGACCTCGAAGCCGGTCCGGGCGTCGGCCCTGGCGGCGGCGAAGGCCCGTGCGATCAGGCGCGACTGGCGGCGGGTCAGATCGCGTTCCAGGGCCGCGCCCTTTTCGGTGAGGAACAGGCGGCGGCGGCGGCGGTCGACGGCATCGGCGCGCTGAGCGACATAGCCCCGGGCGATCAGCTCGCGCAGCACCGGCGCCAGGCTTTGCTTGGTGATGCGCAAGATGTCGAGCAACTCGCCGACCGTGATCCCCGGCGCGCGGCCGACGAAATAAACGGCGCGGTGGTGCGCCCGGCCGAAGCCGATCGCGGCCAAAGCCCAGTCGGCGACGCCGGTGAAGTCGCGGTAGGCGAAAAACAAAAGCTCGATCGGCCGGCGCAGAAGGGGCTCGTCCGCCGCGCCGCCCGACGCCCCAGTCGACCGACGCGGCGGCGCGGCGGCCCTTTCCCG
>CAYIQU010000027.1:0-9733 GCA_964365645.1 uncultured Hyphomicrobiales bacterium
GAATGCTCGCGCGCTGCACCCTAAGATCGCGCGCCCAAGTCTTGCCCGCGTTTTTAACCGTCAAGACGATGGAATAGCGATTGGGGGTGTTCGGCGGCGGCGGCCAATCTCTGGATGTGATGCGAGCGTACACATATGCCCGCTGCTCTCTGGCGGACGAATGCTCAGCCTCGTGAACGAGGTTTTTAGTGGCGAAGTACAAAAGCCACGTAGCGACAAAGAGCGCGACCGTACTGCTCGCCACTATGAATTTTTCGCGGCGCTCTACAAATCGGACAAAACTTTCCCAGTAGTTTTGGGTTTCATGTACCTCGGGCTCGCTCTGGGGTTCATTGTGATGGCTGTAGGCCTCCCCTGGGTTGGTGGCTGCATCATGGCTGGATGGTTTCTGCTGATGGTCTATTTGATGACCGGCGCGTGGCAATGATCCCCATGTCGTGGCCAGCAACCCAACAATCGCTACCAGCGCGATTACGGCAAACAGTACAGCCATTGCTCTTCCCCCGCCCATCAGCACCCCCGGATTGCCGCTCCGAAGATATCTGGGTTCTTGCGGTTGTTATACCGGAATTGAAACTCCGCGACATAAAGCGGCAGATACTTGCGGCTCACTTTATGGAATATCCCGACAATACCGCGCTTGAAGATGCTCCAGAATCCCTCAATCGTGTTCGTATGAACGGCCTCGACAACATACTCTCCGGCCGTGTGGTTGACGGTCTTGCGCGGATAATCAGAGAGAGAACCATAGGAACGGTTTTCGTCCGTGGCAAGCAAACTGACCCGATGGGAAACTGTCTCGCGCACGAATCGTTGCAGCGTGATCTTGTCG
Source organism: uncultured Hyphomicrobiales bacterium (assembly GCA_964365645.1). Lineage (GTDB taxonomy): Bacteria > Pseudomonadota > Alphaproteobacteria > Rhodospirillales > 2-12-FULL-67-15 > 2-12-FULL-67-15. The sequence continues at coordinate 833 of CAYIQU010000027.1, forward strand.
GCATGAGCGATAACGCGGGCTACGATGTTTCCCTTGCGGCTGATGGCACCGACAACTGGGGTCTTGCCCGAATAGCCCCCGCCCATGCCGCCACGGCCGCCGTGTTTGTTTTTCCCCTTCCCGCCGATGTAAGTCTCGTCTACTTCGACAATGCCCATCAGCTTGCGAAATTCTCGGTCTTGGAGGGCGGTTCTGATCTTATGACACATCAGCCACGCGGTCTTGTACGAGCCGAAGCCCATGTACCGCTTGATTTGAAGGGCGCTGATGCCCTTCTTGCTGGTCAGCATCAGGTGGATGACGCGGAACCAGTCGCGGAGGGCAATATTTGTGTTCTCGAAAATAGTACCGACCAAATGGGAAAACCGATAGGCCCCACCCTCCCGGCATTCGGGACATTCCCATTTCCATTTCATGGTCTTGAGGTCATAGACCCGATCCGATCCGCAACGGGGGCACCGGACGCCCAAAGGCCAGCGTTGAGCCACCAAATAGGCGCAGCAAGCCGCTTCGTCGGGGAATTTAATCTCAAATTCCCGGACGGAAAGCTGATGGATGGGCTTCTTTGCTTTGGCCATAACGAATCCTCCTTAATTCTGGAGGCAGCCTAGCATGTTGCAGGGTATCCGTTAAGTAGGGGATAATCGCCATTATTTTCTCTTCCGGCCGCCGACGCTTTTAGCGCTGACGCTCGCCTCGGCGAAGGTCGCCATGCCGGCGTGCGCCGCGCACGCGGTGCGAACCAGGTTCGCGGCCAGCACCGCGCCGGTGCCCTCGCCCAGGCGCATCTCGAGGGCGAGCAGCGGCCGCATCCCCAGTTTGTCCAGAAGCCGCCGGTGTCCCGGCTCGGCGGAGACGTGGCCGACGACGCAATGATCGAGCGCGCCGGGCCGCGCGCGCGCCAGCGCGGCGACGGCGGCGGTGCAGACGAAACCGTCGAGAACGACGGGGATGCGCCGGACCCTGGCCGCCAGCACCGCGCCGGCGATCGCCGCCATTTCCCGCCCGCCCAGGCAGCGCAGCGCGTCCAAGGGATCGGCGGCGACGGCGGCGCGATGGCGCTCGACGCCGCGCGCGATGACGCGCGCCTTGTGTTTCCGCGCCGCGCCGTGGACGCCGGTGCCGGGTCCGGTCCAGTCCTCCGCCCGGCCGCCGAACAGGGCGCAGCACACGGCCGCCGCGGCGGCGGTGTTGCCGATGCCCATTTCGCCCGGGCACAGGAGGTCGGCTTTTGGGGGCACCGCGCGCCAGCCGGCGGCGAGCGCGGCGAGAAATTCCTTGTCCGTCATCGCCGGCGCTTGGGTGAAATCGGCGGTCGGCCGCCCGAGATCGAGGGCGACGACCTTCAAGTCCGCTTGCGCGGCTTGGCAGAACTGATTGATGGCCGCGCCGCCGGCGGCGAAGTTGGCGACCATTTGCGCCGTGACGGCGGCGGGAAAGGCCGACACCCCTTGCGCGACGACGCCGTGATTGCCGGCGAAGACGCGGGCGGCGATGCGCGCGATCCGGGCGGGATGGCGGCCCTGCCAGGCGGCGGCCCAGGCGGCCAGGTCTTCCAGCCGGCCGAGCGCGCCTGCGGGCTTGGTCAGGCGGGGCTCGCGCGCGCGCGCCTTGGCTCGCGCCCCGGCATGGGGTCCGGGCAGGCCCTTGAGAAGGGCGCGCAGCCCCTTTCGGTCGCGGGGAACGGCGGTTTTTCGGGGCATGGGCATGGCGGCGGAAGGGCCTCGTTTTTCTTCGCGACTTTAATCTTTGCGGTAGGGCACCCTATCCCCGACAATGCGGCCCCGCAATCAACCGTGCCCGAATCGCCGTCATGTCCGGAGTCTTCAATTCCATTCTCGAAACCGCGCGCGGCTGGGGGCGCGACTCGCGGCTGGCCGCCCGGTTCCTGACCCGCCTGCCGACGGGATCGGCGGGGACCATCGACGACGGCCGACCGCTGGCGGACGCCGCGCGCGCCTTTCCCCTCGTCGGCCTGCTGGTCGGCCTGATCGCCGGCTCGGGGTTGTGGGTGGGCGGCCTGTTGGGCCTGCCGCCGCTGTTGTCGGCGCTGCTGGGAATCGGCTTGGGCGTTCTCGCGACCGGCGCGCTGCACGAGGACGGCCTGGCCGACACCGCCGACGGCTTGGGTGTTGGCTTGGGCGGCAGCCGCGACGACGCGCTGGCGGCGATGCGGGATTCGCGCATCGGCGCGTTCGGCACCTTGGCGCTGATTTTTTCGGTCGGCATCCGCGCCGCCGCGCTCTCGGGAATGTACGACGACGCCGCGGCGCTGGTCGCGCTGATCGCGTCCGCCGTTCTCGCCCGCGCGACGCTGCCCGCGATCATGGCCGGCTTCGCGCCGGCGCGCCAAGACGGCCTCGGCTTCGGCGCCGGCCGCCCCGATGCCGACGGCGTCGCCACCGCCGCCGTGCTGGGCATTCTGCTGGCGCTGCTGCTGGTCGGGTTCCAGGCCGGCGCGGCGGCGGCCTTGGGCGCGGCCGCGGGCGCGGGACTGCTCGCCCGCTTCGCCGCCCGACGGCTGGGCGGCATCACCGGCGACGTCCTCGGCGCGGCCGAACAGGCGGCCGAGATCGGCGCCCTGCTCGCCTTGGCCTGGGCATTGCAGTAGGGGGCGTTGCAGTAGGGCGCATTGCAGTGACCGAAAAAAAATCCCAAGACGTGCGCTGGTGGTGGATCCGCCACGCCCCGGTGGTGAATCACGGGGGCCAGCTCTACGGCTGCCGCGACGTGCCGTGCGACGTGTCCGACGCGCGCGCCTTCGCCCGGCTCGCCGCCGCGCTGCCCGAGGGCGCGGTGTGGGTGACCAGCCACCTCACGCGCGCGCGCGACACCGCGCGGACCATTATCGATTCCGGCGGCGGGCTTGCGCGCGCCGAGAGCACGACATTCGCCGCGCCCGCGCCGCTCATCGAGCGCGATTTGGCCGAACAGGACTTCGGCCGGTGGGCGGGCAAGACCTGGGATGAGATCGCCGCCGAGGATTGCGAAACCCACGACCGCTTCTGGACCGATCCGGTCGGCCATCCGCCGCCCGGCGGCGAAAGCTTCGCCGCCGTGATCGAGCGGGTGCGGGCGACGGTGGATCGCCTGTCGGCGGCGCACGCGGGCCGCGATATCGTCGCCGTCGCCCACGGCGGGGTGAGCCGCGCGGCGGGCGCCATCGCGCTGGCGCTGGACGCGGCGCGGGCGATGGCGGTGCGGGTGGATAATCTGTCGCTGACCCGGCTCGACCAGGTCGCCGGCGGCACCCTGCGCGGGCTGGGCGGCGCCTGGCGCGTGGTCGGCGTCAACGTGCCGCCCTATTGAGCCTCTCTATATAATGTCCGCGCCATGACCCGCACCCTTCCACCCTTGATCCTCCCGCCCTTGACCCTGGTTCTCGGCGGCCAGCGCTCGGGCAAAAGCGTCTACGCCGAATCCCTGTTCGCGGCCGGGCGGCCGGCGCTCTACGTCGCGACGGCGGAAGCGGGCGATCGGGAAATGGCCGAGCGCATCGCCGCCCACAAGGCGCGCCGGGGCCGGGGCTGGGAAACCCGCGAGGAGCCGATCGAGATCGCCCGCGCGCTCGGCGCCTCGAACAAGCCGGCGCTGGTGGAATGCCTGTCGCTGTGGGTGTCGAATTTGATGGACGCGCGCCGCGACCTGGCGGCCGAAACCGACGCGCTGCTGGCGGCGGCGGCCGCGCGGGCGGCGCCGAGCGTGATCGTCTCGGTCGAGGCGGGCCTGGGCGTCGTGCCCGACAACGCGCTCGCGCGCGCGTGGCTGGACGCGGTCGGCCTCGTCAACCAAAAGATCGCGGCCGCCGCCGGGCGCGTCGTTTTGGTGACGGCGGGCCTGCCCCTGATCCTCAAGGACACGGCATGAACAAGGTTCCGGCCACCGTCGTCACCGGCTTTCTCGGCGCGGGCAAGACCACGCTGATCCGGCACCTGCTCGCCCACGCCGGCGGCGCGCGCATCGCGCTCGTCATCAACGAATTCGGCGACGTCGGGGTCGACAAGGCCCTCGTCGAGGGCTGCGGCGTGCCGGCGTGCGCGCCCGGCGGGATCATCGAACTCGCCAACGGCTGCATCTGCTGCACGGTCGCCGACGATTTCCTGCCGGCGATGCGGACGCTGCTCGATCGCCCCGATCCCTTCGATCACATCGTCATCGAAACGTCGGGCCTGGCGCTGCCCAAGCCCCTGGTCCAGGCGTTCCGCTGGCCCGAGGTCCGCGCGCGGGCCACCGTTTCGGGCGTGGTCGCGGTGGTCGACGGCGCGGCGGTGGCGGCGGGCCGCTTCGCCCGCGACGCGGCCAACCAGCCGCCGGGCGCGCCCAAGACCAAGGAAAACGAACACGATTTCCCGCTGGAGGAAGTGTTCGAGGATCAATTGCGCGTCGCCGATCTCGCCGTGCTCAACAAGGCCGACCTGCTCGACGCCGCCCAGCTGGCGGCGGTGCGCGCGCGCGTCGAGGCCTCGCTGCCCACGGGCGCGAAAGCGATTCCGGCCGCGCGCGGTGCGCTGCCGCTGGAGGTTCTGCTCGGGCTCGGCCGCGCGGTCGAGGATGCCATCGACTCCCGCCCCGCCCTGCACGACGCCGACGGCGGCCACGACCACGACGATTTCGAAAGCTTCGTCGCCGATATCGGCCTGACGGCCGACCCGGCGGGCATCGAGGCCCGCGTGCAAAACGCCGTGCGCGTGCCGGGCGTGCTGCGGATCAAGGGCTTCGCGCCGGTGGCGGACAAGCCCCTGCGCCTGGTGGTGCAGGCGGCGGGATCGCGCATCGAGCGCTACTTCGATAGGCCCTGGGCGGCGGGCGAGGCGCGCGCCGGCCGGCTGGTGGTGATCGGGCTCAAGGGCTTCGACCGCGCCGCCGTCGAACGGGCGTTGACGGGGAATTAAAATACAATCGTCACTCCCGCGCACGCGGGAGTCCATCGGCCCCGCGTGAATGGATTCCCGCTTTCGCGGGAATGACAAATCGGACAGGAAGACCCCATGCACCTGCTCGCCGCCGAGCCGGGAACGATTCAAGACGGAAGCGAGGCCCGCGATCTCAAGCAGACTCCGGGCGATATCGTTTTTCTATCGGCGGCCGACACCGAAGTCGCGCTCATCGCCTCGGCGCGCGGGCGCCTCGGCGCGGACTTCCCCGCCGTGCGCGTCGCCAACCTGCTTTCCCTTTCGCACCATCTGTCCGTCGATCTTTACGCCGACGCGACCCTGGCCCACGCGAAACTGATCGTCGCGCGCCTGCTGGGCGGACGCGGCTATTGGCCCTACGGCGTCGAGCGGATCGTCGAGCTCGCGGCCGCGCGCGGGATCCAAACCGCGTTCCTGCCCGGCGGCGACGAGCCCGACGCGGAACTGGCGGCGCTGTCCACCGCGCCGCGCGAGGCGCAGCATCGCCTGTGGCAATACCTGGTCCACGGCGGCGCGGCCAACGCGGCGGAATTCCTGAACTTCGCCGCGCGCCTCGTCGGGCACGCGGGCGAATACCAAGAACCCCGGCCCCTTCCTCGCGCCGGCATTCACGGCTTCGATTCGCTGGCCGCCGCGCGGGCGACGTGGAAACCGGACCGGCCGCTGGCGGCGCTGGTTTTCTATCGCGCCCTGGTGCAGGCGGGCGACACGGATGCGGTCGCGGCGCTGACGGCGGCGCTCGCCCGGGCGGGGCTCAACGCGCTGCCCCTGTACGTCGCCAGCCTGAAGGACCCGGTCGCCGCCGAAACCATCGAGCGGGTGCTGAGCGAGGCTCCGCCCGACGTCGTTCTGGCCGCGACCGCGTTCGCCGCCACCGGGGCGGACGGAACGGTTCCCTTCGCCCGCTTCGATTGCCCGGTGCTGCAAGTGGTGTTCGCCGCCGAAACCCGCGCGGCGTGGGACGCGGGCGCGCGGGGGTTGGGGCCGCGCGATCTCGCCATGCACGTCGCCCTGCCCGAGGTCGACGGCCGCGTGCTGACCCGCGCGGTGGCCTTCAAGGGCGAACCGGTCCGCGACGATTTGACCCAGGCCGAGGTCCGCCGCTTGGTTCCCGACACAAACCGCTGCGCCTTCGTCGCCGACCAGGCGGCCCGCTGGGCGCGCCTGCGCCGCCTGGCCCCGGCCCAACGCCGCGTCCTTTTGGTGCTGGCGAACTATCCCAACCGCGACGGCCGCGCGGCCAACGGCGTCGGCCTGGACACGCCCGCGTCCGCCGTCGCGATTTTGCGCGCGCTGGCGAGCGAAGGCTACGCCGTCGGCGCCCTTCCCGCCGACGGCGACGCGTTGATGCGAACACTTCTCGCCGGTCCCACCAACGGCGATCCGCGCCGGCCCGAAAGCGAATCCCTGTCGTTGGCCGATTACCACATGTTCCTGGCGCGCATCCCCGAAGGCGCGCGGCGCGCCCAGGCCGAACGCTGGGGCGCGCCCGAAACCGATCCCTTTTATCGGCCGGGCGAAGTCGACTGCGGCCGGTTCGCGATTCCGAGCGTGCGCTTCGGCAACGTCTGCGTCGCGATCCAGCCCGCGCGAGGATATAACATCAACGCGGCCGCGACCTATCATGATCCCGCGCTGCCGCCGCCGCACAACTACTTGGCCTTTCACGCCTGGGCGCGCGACGACTTTCGCGCCGACGCCGTCGTCCACGTCGGCAAGCACGGCAACTTGGAATGGCTGCCGGGCAAGGCGCTGGCGCTGTCCGAGTCCTGCTGGCCGGAAATCGCGCTGGGCGCGCTGCCCAACGTCTATCCCTTCATCGTCAACGATCCGGGCGAGGGCGCGCAGGCGAAACGCCGCGCGTCCGCCGTCGTCGTCGATCACTTGACGCCGCCCTTGGCGCGGGCCGATTCCTACGGCCCCCAGCGGGCGCTGGAATCCTTGATCGACGAATACTACGAGGCGGCCAGGCTCGATCCCCGCCGTCTTGCCCCCATCGCCGAGGAAATTCTGTCGATCTGCCGGGTGACGGGCCTGGACGAGGATTTGGGCATGGCCCGCGCGATGCCGACCGCCGAGGCCCTGCAAAAACTGGATTCCCATTTGTGCGAATTGAAGGACATGCAAATCCGCGACGGCCTGCACGTCTTCGGCCGCTCGCCCGAGGGGAGTCTCTTGGACTCGCTTCTGGTCGCGCTGACGCGGCTGCCGCGCGCGCGGAATTTGGGCCGCCTCGCGGCCAAGGACGACTCGCTTCCGCGCGCGTTGTCCGCCGACTTGAATGTGCAAGACGGCTTCGATCCCTTGTCGTGCGACATGACCGAACCCTGGGCGGGCGCGACGCCGCGCATTCTTCGGGACATGGCGGGCGATCCCTGGCGGACGGCGGGCGACACGGTGGAACGGCTCGAAGCCCTGGCGCTCGCCCTCGTGTCCGGCCGCGTCGCGCCCGACGCGCGCTGGACGCGAACCCGCGCGGTGCTGGATGAAATCGCGGCGACCCTGCGCCCGGCGGTTCTCGTATCCGGCGCGCGCGAGATCGCGGGCGTGCGGGCGGCGCTGGCGGGCCGCTTCGTCGCGCCGGGGCCGTCGGGCGCGCCGTCGCGCGGCCGGCCCGAGGTGTTGCCGACGGGAAGAAACTTTTATTCGGTCGACGTGCGCGGCGTGCCGACGCCGTCCGCCTGGGCCTTGGGCTGGAAATCGGCGGCGCTGCTGGTCGCCCGCCACGCCCAGGATACCGGCGACTGGCCCAAGACGATCGCGCTCTCGGCCTGGGGCACGGCCAACATGCGGACCGGCGGCGACGACATCGCCCAAGCGCTCGCCCTGATCGGCGCGAAACCGCTGTGGGAACCGGCGACGGGGCGGGTCACGGGCTTCGAGATCATTCCTTCCGCCGTCATGGATCGCCCGCGCGTCGACGTGACGCTGCGGATTTCGGGATTTTTCCGCGACGCGTTTCCGGGCTTGATCGCGCTTTTCGACCAGGCTTCCCGCGCGGTGGCGATGCTGGACGAACCGGCCGCCCAGAATCCGCTCGCCGCGCGCTATCGGGCCGAACGCGAACGGCTGAAACAAGAAGGCGCGGACGAGGGTGAATCCGATCGCGTCGCCGGCACCTGCGTGTTCGGCTCCAAGCCCGGCGCGTATGGGGCGGGCCTACAAGCCTTGATCGACGAAAAGGGCTGGGAAACCGAAGCCGATCTCGCCCGGGCCTACGTCGCCTGGGGCGGCTACGCCTACGGCGCCTCGGCCGAAGGCGAGGCCCGCCACGCGCTGTTCGAGCGGCGTCTTGCGGGCGTCGAGGTCGTGTTGCAAAACCAGGACAACCGCGAGCACGATATTTTGGATTCCGACGATTACTACCAGTTCGAGGGCGGCCTGGCGGCGGCGGTGAAAACCGCGTCGGGCAAGAAGCCCACGGTTTATCACGCCGATCATTCGCGCCCCGAAAGCCCGAAAATAAGAACCCTGGAGGAGGAAATCGCCCGGGTGGTGCGGGGCCGCGCGGCGAATCCGAAATGGATCGCGGGAGTCATGCGCCACGGCTACAAGGGTGGCTTCGAGATGGCGGCCACGGTGGATTATCTGTTCGCCTTCGCCGCGACCGCGCGGGCGGTGAAGGACCACCACTTCGACCAGGTGTTCCAGGCTTATCTGATGGACCCGCGCGTGCGCGAATTCTTGGCCGCGCACAATCCCGCCGCGCTCAAGGAAATGGCCGAACGCTTCCAAGAGGCGCTGGACCGGAACCTGTGGACGCCGCGCCTCAATTCCACCCGCCCGCTGATCAAGGATATTTTGGGTTGAGGACTCTCTAAAATTTCCCTCTCCCGTCACGCCGATAGGCGTGCCTTCGCACGACGCGGGAGAGGGAGAAGGAAGAGGTGCTTTTTCCCTCTCCCCCTGCGGGAGAGGGTGGCGAACGAAGTGAGCCGGGTGAGGGGGCGACGGCCATCGACCGGGATTTATTGCGCGCGTCCACGGT
>CAYIQU010000028.1:0-9451 GCA_964365645.1 uncultured Hyphomicrobiales bacterium
AGATCATCTCGCGCATCAAGGGCTATCACGGCGTCACGGTCGCCACCGCCAGCCTGACCGCGTTGCCCAACAACCAGCGGGATTTCGACCTGCCGATCGCGCGCATTCTGCACACCAGTTGTCCGCACCATTACCGCTTCGGCCGACCGGGCGAGAGCGAGGAGGATTTCGCCGCCCGCTGCGCCGAGGAACTGGAACAACTGATCCTGGCCGAAGGCCCCGACACCGTCGCCGCCTTCTTCGCCGAGCCCGTCATGGGCGCGGGCGGCGTCATCGTGCCGCCGAAGACCTATTTCGACCGCATCCAGCCGATCCTCAAGAAATACGACGTGCTGCTGGTCGCCGACGAGGTCATTTGCGGGTTCGGCCGGACCGGCAATCTTTGGGGCAGCCAGACCTACGGAATCAAGCCCGACATGATCGCCACGGCCAAGGCCCTGTCGTCGGCGTACCTGCCCATTTCCGCGTTGATGGTTTCGGAGCCGATCTACCAGGCCATGGTCCGCGAGAGCGAGAAGATCGGCGTCTTCGGCCATGGCTACACCTACGGCGGGCATCCCGTCGCCGCCGCGGTCGCGCTCGAGACCCTGAAAATCTACGAAGAACGCGACATCCTGTCCCACGTCCGGCGGGTTTCGCCCGTGCTGCAAGACGGCCTCCGCCGCCTGGGCGACCATCCCCTGGTCGGCGAGGCGCGCGGGGTCGGCCTGATCGGCGCCTTGGAACTGGTCCGTGACAAGGCGACCCATGAGCCCTTCCAGCCCGCCGACGGCGTCGGCCCCTATTTTTGGGACCGGTTCCAGGAACAAGGCGTCATTAATCGGGTCATCGGCGACGTCGTCGCCTTCGCGCCCCCCCTGGTCATCGCCGAGGACGAGATCGCCGAAATGCTGGCCGCCGCCGGCCGGGCCTTGGATCAGACCCTGGATTGGGTCGAAAAACGGGGCCTGAGAGCCAAAAATCAGCCGGGCGATTGACGAGGGTCAAGGTTGCGTCCCCGGCACCGATGTTATTTAATCCCGGATCCGAGCCGAACCCCGGCTTGACGTAAAACTGTTGAGTTCCAATGGATTACGAGAAATTTTTCGCCGATCGGATCGTCGACCTCCAAAAAGAAGGGCGCTATCGCGTCTTTATCGACCTGGAACGCACGGCGGGCTCATTCCCCCGGGCCATCCACCACACCCCCGAAGGCGCGCGCGAAGTCACCGTGTGGTGCTCCAACGACTATCTCGGCATGGGCCAGCACCCGGCGGTGCTCGCGGCCATGCACGAGGCCATCGACCGCTGCGGCGCGGGCGCGGGCGGCACCCGCAACATTTCCGGCACCAATCACTACCACGTCCTGCTGGAGCGCGAACTGGCCGACCTGCACCGCAAGGAAGCGGCCCTGATTTTCGGCTCGGGCTGGATCGCCAACATGACGACGCTGAGCACGCTCGCGCGCCTGTTGCCCGACTGCATCGTGTTCTCGGACGAGAAAAACCACAACTCGATGATCGAGGGCATCGTCCATTCCCGCGCGGAAAAGAGGATTTTCCGCCATAACGATCCCGCCCACCTCGAGGAACTTCTCGCCGCCGCCGATCCGGCGCGGCCGAAGCTGGTCGCCTTCGAATCCGTCTATTCGATGGACGGCCATATCGCGCCGATCGAGTCGATTTGCGACATCGCCGACAAGCACGGCGCCATGACCTTCCTCGACGAGGTTCACGCCGTCGGCATGTACGGCCCCCGCGGCGGCGGCGTCGCCGAACGCGACGGCCAGATGCACCGCCTGACCGTCATCCAGGGAACGCTGGCCAAGGCCTTCGGCGTCGTCGGCGGCTATATCGCCGGATCGGCGGCGCTGTGCGACTTCGTTCGTTCCTACGGCACCGGATTTATTTTCTCGACGTCGATGCCGCCCTCGGTCGCGGCCGGGGCGCTGGCCTCGATCCGCTACCTCAAGGAACACAACGAAATTCGCGAACGGCACCACGAGCGCGCCCAAACCCTGAAAAACAAACTGCTCAAGGCCGGGCTTCCGGTCATGCCGGGTCCGAGCCATATCGTGCCCGTCCTGGTCGGCGATCCGGTGCGCTGCAAGCAGGCGAGCGACATCCTTCTTAACGCCCACGACATCTACGTCCAGCCGATCAACTATCCGACCGTCCTGCGCGGAACCGAGCGGCTGCGCTTCACCCCCTCGCCCTTCCATTCCGACCAGGACATGGACCGCCTGGCCGCCGCGTTGCGCCAGGTGTGGGAGCGTCTCGGCCTCAAGGCCGCGGCCTAGATGGACTTGCCAATCCGGGCGGCTTAGAGTCCCCGCCGGGGTGCCATGTTTGCCGACAACACACTGACGCCGAGGGAAGCCATCCGGTTGTGCGCGCTGGGCACGCTGGCCGCGAGCGCCATGCGCTACAGCGCCCTTGCCAACGCCATCCGCCATTTCGTCAGCCGCATCCTGGGGCCGTCCTTGGACCTGATGGGGACGTCGATCGAGCTTCTGCGGCTGGAGGGACTGGTGCGCGCCGCCGACGGCGCCGGCATGGAAACCGACGCCGTGCTCGAAATCACCGACGCCGGCCGCGCCGAGCTGCGCACCCTGCTGACCGCCAACATCCGCGCCGCCGGCACCGAGATCAACAAGCTGATCGTCGCGCTGAAATTCCGGTTCCTGCACCATCTCGACGAAGGCGATCGCCGAACCCAGGTCGACCTGCTGGTCGAGGCGTGCGAAAAGGAACTGGCGCGGCTGGAAGACCTGCGCGCCCACCACGCCGGCGATCCGGGATTTCTGGCTCTATGGCTGGATCAGGATATCGCGGCGCTGAAGCGCCGCATCGACTGGCTCGAGGACTTCGGCGCGAAGCCGTAGCCTTACTTCGCCGTCAGCTTGTCGGAAACCTTCTGCAAGCCTGACAGCATCGCCTCGCCCGTCTTGCCGGCGTCGCCCTTCATGCGCTGCGCGATGATCAGCTTCATGGAATTGATGTAAACACCGACGGCCTCGACATGCGATGGGGTGAGCGTCGCCGGCATCTTCTCGATCATCCGGCACAATTCGTTGCCGACCGAGGTCATGAGGTTGTAGCCGAAGCTGCCGCCTTGGCCCTTCATGTCGTGGGAAATGCGGAAAATGTTGTCGAGAAGCTTCTTGTCCTGGCCGCCGTTGGCCTTGAGCTCGTCGAAAGCGCTGGAGATTTTCTTCAAATCTTCCTGAACCCAATCGAGGTAGCTGTCGGACAGATTGGCGATCACCTTTTCCGCCCGCTCGAGCGCGTCGAGGTTGACGGCGCCCGGACCGCCGATCTTGACCTTCGTCTTCAGCGAGTTGGGCGGGTTGATGATTTCAAGTTCTTCGTCGGCCATCGCCATTTACCCTTGTCCGGCACGGAACCGCGCACGACCTTGCGCGCCTAAGGAGATGGATGGGGACACCCCCAAGACACAGGCAAAGCCCGATGCTCCAGCCCACGCCTTTATGCCATCGATTTCTTAATAGGCCCCTAATCGTCCACAATCAAGCGGCGGAAACCGCCTGCTGGTGAAATCCCGCCGCCCCCCGGGGGGTGTCGGGGGCGGCATGGCGGCGCTCGCCGGCCTTGTAGCTCGCCAACTGGCGCCGGCGGCGGTCGGGGCCGAAGAAATGCCCCGCCTTAAGGAAGGGCCTCGGGGTCTCGATAACCGACTTGATGCGGGAATAAAGCTTTTTGGCGGAAACGGGCTTGGCCAGGAATTCGGTCACGCCGGCGTCGCGGGCTTCCATGACCCGTGCCGTTTCCGTGTGTCCGGTCAGCATGATGATGGGGACGTACTGGTTCGGGCTATCCCGCCCGGTCCGGATCATGCGGACGAATTCGAGGCCGTCCAGGGGCTGCATTTCCCAGTCACAAATGATGACATCGGCCGGGAAATGCTTGATAACCTTCAAGGCGTCGGCGCCGTCGAATGCTTCTTCGCAATTGCGAACGCCCAGGGCGTGAAGGATCCTCCGGACCAGCATGGTCATATGCTGGTTGTCGTCGACCACAAGAAAATTCAGGCGCTCGATATTGTAATCGGTCATCGCCGCCCCTCCCCACCCACCTAGTGGAATCCTGTCGGGGAAATATCGCCGGCGATGGTCCTCCCCGATCGTTAAGGCTTCCTGACAGTTGGAGCGCGGATGGGGCCGTAAAGCCTAACGCCTTCGCCCGGTTATCAAATAAGGCCGAGGTCGAGCAGCTCCCGGCGCAGCTCGGCCGGCAGTTTTTCCGCCCCGGTCGCGGTGGACCCCGTTGAATCGAGCGGGATTCTGTCCACCGCCAGATAGCGCCAGCCCTGAAACGGGCGAAAGGCGCGCGGCGCCGTCGGCACAAGAACCGGGTCGAGCAGGATCGCGACCGCCGGGGTGCCGTCTTGTTTGGCCGAGTCCTCGAAGCCGAGCACGCGCTGGCGCGCCGCGATCGCGCCGCCGATTACCCAATAGAGCGAGCCTCCGTCGAGAATGTCCTCGGCCCGCTTCGGCCGGTGGCGGGTGACGTGGCGCAGCGTCGCGGGTCCGCCGGCGCGCACCGTCGCCGCCAGGCGTTCCTTCTGCACGCGGACGAGCTGGGGAAAGTCCTCGATGCCGACGGCGAGTTTGACCAGATGGACGGTCACGGCGACGGATGCTTTGTCTTGGCCGCCAGCGCGCGGGCGACCTTGCCCGCCGGCGCCCGGCCGAGCGCGGCGCAGATGAATCGTCCGGCCTCGGCCAACGTGTCGAGATCGACGCCGCTGGCGACGCCGAGCCCGTTCAGCATGTACAGGACGTCCTCGGTGGCGACGTTGCCCGACGCCCCGTCGGCGTAGGGGCAGCCGCCCAGGCCGGCGACCGCCGCGTCCACCACGCCCACCCCCTTGCCCATGACCGCGAGCAGATTGGCCAACGCCTGGCCGTAGGTGTCGTGAAAGTGCGCGGCGAGGCGTTCGACCGGAACCCGGACCGCGACCGTTTCGATCAGGGCTTCGGCCTTCGCCGCGGTGCCGATGCCGATGGTGTCGCCCAAGGAAATTTCATAACACCCCATGTCCAGAAGCCGGGCGGCAACGGCGCAGACCGCTTCGGGCGCGATCGTTCCTTCATAGGGGCACCCCAAAACGCAACTGACGTAGCCGCGCACGCGGATGTTTTTCGCCCGCGCCGCCCGGGCGACCTCGGCGAAGCGGTTCAGGCTTTCCTCGATCGAACAATTGATGTTGCGTCGGGAAAATGTTTCCGACGCCGCCCCGAAGATGGCGATGTCCTGGGCGCCGGCGGCCAGCGCGGCCTCGAGGCCCTTCATGTTCGGCGTCAACACCGGATAGCTCACGCCCGGCCGTCGGCGAAGCCCCGCCAGCACACGGTCGGTATCCGCCATCTGCGGCACCCATTTGGGGGAAACGAAACTTCCCGCCTCGATCGCGGTCAGACCGGCGTCGGCGAGTTTTTCGATCAGGGCGATCCGCACCTCGGCCGCGACCGGAGTCGGTTCGTTTTGCAGCCCGTCGCGGGGGCCGACCTCGACTATCTTGATCCGGTTGGGAACGCGCATGGCTTATCCGTCGGTCCGATCCTTGGGTCCGGGACGCAAGGATACCAGAACGTCGCCTTCGGCGACTTGGCCGCCGACGCGGGCATGGACCGCTTCGACCTCGCCGTCGGCGGGCGCGGTCAGGGAATGCTCCATCTTCATCGCCTCCAGAATCACCAGGACTTCGCCCCGGCGAACCGCCGCCCCGGCCACGGCCTTCACCGCCGCGACTTTCCCCGGCATCGGCGCGACGACCGCGCCCAAGGCCGATTCGGCCGCCGAAGCGGTCGTGAACGGATCGGCCAGGCGCAGCCGCCAGCACGGTCCCAAACCGAAGACGGCGATCTCGCCGCCGTGCAGCGCGACCGAGGCGGCGATCCGCGCACCGCCGACGTCGGCGACGATTTCGCCGTCATCGGCGCGTTCGCCCGTCACCCGCGCCTCGCCCCCCGGCAGGCCGAGGACGTATGCCCCGGCGCGGAACCGGACCACGACCGGAATTTCGTCGTCGCCGTCCTTGAAGCGGATCGACTGCGATCCCTCGCCGTTCAATCGCCAGCCGTCGGTGCGGTTCCAGGGCGAGCCTGGATCGGACGAACGCGCGGCGGCGGCGCGGCGCGCGTCCTGCTGGCCGAGCAGGACCGCCAGGCAAGCGAGCGCCAGCGCGGCGTCGGGAACCCGGCCGCGCGCCGGCAGCAACGCCTCGCGATGGCGCGGAATGAACCCCGTGTCCACCTCGCCGGCGGCAAAGGCCGGATGCTGGGCGATCGCCATGAGCAGGTCTTGGTTGGTCGCGACCCCGGCGATCCGCACCGCGCCCAGCGCCTCTTGCAGCCGGCGCACCGCGCGCGGGCGATCCTCGTCCCAAACGACCAGCTTGGCGATCATCGGATCGTAATGAATCCCGACCTCGTCGCCTTCGGCGACGCCGGTTTCGACGCGCACGTGGGCGGTTTCCTTCGGCATCGCCAGCCGGAAAAGCCGGCCCGACTGCGGCAGGTAGTCCCGCGCCGGGTCCTCGGCATACAGGCGCGTTTCGATCGCGTGCCCGCGCACGATGAGATCGTCCTGGCCGAGCGGCAAAGGCTCGCCCGCGGCGACGCGGAATTGCCACTCGACCAAATCCTGGCCGGTAATCATCTCCGTCACCGGATGCTCGACCTGAAGACGGGTGTTCATCTCGATGAAATGAAATTCCCCGTCCTCGTCGAGCAGGAATTCGACCGTTCCCGCGCCGCGATAGTCGACGGCGCGGGTGGCGGCGACGGCGGCCTCGCCCATGCGCCGCCGCAGCGCGGGCGAGAGACCCGGCGCGGGCGCTTCCTCGACCACTTTTTGGTGGCGACGCTGGAGCGAGCAATCGCGCTCGAACAGATAAACCGCGTTGCCGTGAGCGTCGGCGAAAACCTGGATTTCGACGTGCCGGGGCCGGGTCAGGTATTTTTCCAGCAGCAGCGTATCGTCGCCGAAGGCGGCCTGCGCCTCGCGCCGCGCGCCGGCCAGGGCCTCAGGCACGCCGCCCGCGGCGGCGACGACCCTCATGCCGCGCCCGCCGCCGCCGGCCGCCGCCTTGACCATCACGGGGAACCGTGGCGTCGTCATTAGCCTTGCCGTGATAGCCGGGGACCAGCGGCACGCCCGCCTTGTCCATGATCGCCTTGGCGCGGGTTTTGGACCCCATGTCGCGGATCGCCGGCGCCGGCGGACCGATGAAGATCAACCCGGCGCGCGCGACTGCCTCGGCGAAGTCGGCGTTCTCGGCCAGAAAGCCGTAGCCGGGATGAATCGCCTCGGCGCCGGAATCCCGCGCGGCGGCGAGAATGGCCTCGATGTCGAGGTAGCTTCGCCGCGCCTCGGCCGGGCCGATGCGGCGCGCGTCGTCGGCCTGGCGGACGTGCAGCGCCGTCCGGTCGGCGTCGGAATGGACGGCCACGGTCTTGACGCCGAGCCGCCGCGCGGTCCGGATGATCCGGCAGGCGATTTCGCCGCGATTGGCGATCAGAACCTTGGCGAACACGTCAGATGCCCGACCAGGAAGGCTTGCGTTTCTCGAGGAAGGCGGCCAAGCCTTCCCGCGCCTCGTCGGTGGCGCGAACCCGCGCGATGCGCCGCGCGGTGTCGTCGATCAGCGCGTCGTCGATCGGCCGGCCGGCGATGGCGCGGATCAGCGCCTTGGCCTCGGCCATCGCCTTCGGTCCGTTGCCGGCGAGTCCGGCCAGGACCCGATCCGCGACGGCGCGCAACTCGGCCGCGGGTACGACGTCGTGGACCAGGCCGATGCGCTGGGCTTCCGCCGCGCCGAACCGCTCGGCGGTGAGGAAATACCGCCGCGCCTGGCGCGCGCCGATGGCGGCGACGACGTAGGGCCCGATGGTCGCCGGAATAATCCCGAAGCGCACCTCGGACAGCGCGAACGTCGCCGTGTCGGCGGCGATGGCGATATCGCAACACGCCGCCAGGCCGACGCCGCCGCCCAGCGCCGCGCCTTGAATCAGGGCCAGCGTCGGCATCGGCAAATCGTTGAGGGCGCGCAGCATTCCGGCCAACGCGCGGGCATCCCGGACGTTTTCGGCTTCGGGCGCCGCGGCCATCCGCTTCATCCAATTGATGTCGGCGCCGGCGGAAAAGCTCTTGCCGTTGGCGGCGAGCACGACGGCGCGCACCCCGCCTTCCCCGCCCAGGCGGCTGAAAATGCCGGTCAACTCGGCGATCAGCACGTCGTCGAAAGCGTTGTGCTTGTCGGCGCGATCCAAGGTGACGGCGGCGATGCCTTTGGAATCGATAGCGACGGTGACGGGAGCCGTGGTCATGGAAATCCTTCCGTGGACTCTGCTTACATCCGGAACACGCCGAAGGTGGTCTTTTCGACCGGCGCGTTGAGGGCGGCGGAAATGCCGAGGCCGAGAACGGTGCGCGTCTCGACCGGGTCGATGATGCCGTCGTCCCACAGCCGCGCGCTGGCGTAATAAGGGTGCCCCTGGCGTTCGTATTGATCGCGGATCGGCTTGCGGAAGGCTTCCTCGTCCCGGGCCGACCAATCCTCGCCGCGCGCCTTCAAGGCGTCGCGCCGGACGGTCGCCAGGACGGCGGCCGCCTGCTCGCCGCCCATGACCGATATGCGCGCGTTCGGCCACATCCACAGGAAGCGCGGCTCGTAGGACCGGCCGCACATGGAATAGTTTCCCGCGCCGAAACTGCCGCCGATGACGACCGTGAACTTCGGCACCCGGGCGCAGGCGACGGCGGTCACCATCTTGGCGCCGTCCCGGGCGATGCCGCCCGCTTCGTATTTCCGCCCGACCATGAAGCCGGCGATGTTCTGCAAAAAGACGAGCGGAATGCCGCGTTGGGCGCACAGTTCGACGAAATGCGCGCCCTTCAAGGCGGATTCGGAAAAAAGAATGCCGTTGTTGGCGACGATGCCGACCGGATAGCCGTGAATGCGGGCGAAGCCGCACACCAGCGTCGTGCCGTAAAGGGCCTTGAACTCGTCCAGCTCCGAGCCGTCGACGATGCGGGCGATGATCTCGCGCACGTCGTAGGGCTTGCGCAGGTCGGCGGGCACGACGCCGTAGAGTTCCTCGGCGGGATAGAGCGGCTCGCGCGGTTCCGCGACGTCCATGTCGACGCGCTTGACCCGGTTCAGGTTGGCGACGCTGCGCCGGACGATGGCGAGCGCGTGCGGATCGTCGGCGGCGAGATGGTCGGCGACGCCCGAGACGCGGGTATGAACGTCGGCGCCGCCCAAATCCTCGGCGCTGACCTCCTCGCCGGTCGCCGCCTTCACCAGCGGCGGGCCGCCGAGGAAGATCGTGCCGGTGCCGCGCACGATGATGTTCTCGTCGCACATCGCCGGGATGTACGCGCCGCCGGCGGTGCTCAGTCCGGTGACCACGGCGATCTGCGGGATGCCCATCGCCGACATGAGC
>CAYIQU010000029.1:0-9433 GCA_964365645.1 uncultured Hyphomicrobiales bacterium
GAGCGCCCGTTCGGTCTCGCCGATCCAGATCGCCCGCTCGGCGAGCAGGTGCGAGAAGGCGTCGCGCAGCGGCCCCATGTGCCGGCGCATCTGAATGGCCTGGCGGCGCACGCCGGCCAGTTCGTTGCTCAATTCGGAATCCTTCGCCTCGGGAATGTAGTTCTCGACGACGTCGATGGTGTCTTCGAGTTCGTCGATGGCCGGATTGACGCTGTCGGCCATGTATTCGGCGATGGTCACCAGGAATTCGGCGCTGGTGCGCGGACCCGTGTTTTTTTGAAGCGCCGCGTGCACTTCATCCACGGCGGACAGCCGCCAGCGCCGGGCGGTGATGACGCGCGCGCTGTTCATCCACATGCGCAGCGAAACCATCTCGTTGGGTTCGGGGCCGGGAACATGGGTGATGCCGCGAAGGATCATCAGCAGCCCGTCCTTCATGGCGACGCTGCGGGGGCGGGTTTCATCGGCGGTGATCGCCTCGGCGATCAGTTCGCCCATGTCGGATTCGCCGGTGATCCAGGCCCGGCTGTCGTCCTTCTCGACATCCAGGTGGACCCAGAGGATGCCCTGTTCGGGTTTCCAGGCGGCGATCCCGGCCCAGTCCACGTCGCGGGCGCCGCCGTGGCCGTCCAGGACGCAGGCGAAGACGAGGCCGCCCTGGCCTTCCTTGTCTTGATCGCTCATCCCGCGCTTTCCTCGGCCGAAGGAGGCCTTTGCTTCCGGGGCGGTCCAACCGATTGAGTTTGCACCTGTTTTCATCATCGCATCAAGGGCTTCCCTGTGCTAGAGAAAGCGCCCATGCATTATCTCGACTTCGAAAAACCGATCGCCGAAATCGAAGGCAAGATCGAAGAGTTGCGCCACCTTTCGGGCCAGAACGGGGTCAACATCCTCGAGGACGTCGCGCGCCTGCAGGCCAAGGTCGACAAGCAGATCCGCCAGGCTTACGCCAAGCTCAGCCCGTGGCAGAAAGCCCAGGTCGCGCGCCATCCCGACCGGCCGCACGCCCTCGATTACATCGGGGCGCTGGTGGCCGATTTCACGCCGCTGGCCGGCGACCGGGCGTATGCCGAGGACCGCGCCGTCGTCGGCGGGTTGGGTTGGTTCCGCGGACGGGCGGTGATGGTCATCGGGAACGAAAAAGGGTCCACCACCGAAACCCGGATCAAACATAATTTCGGCATGGCCCGGCCCGAAGGCTACCGCAAGGCGCGCCGGCTGATGGAGATGGCCGACCGCTTCGGCGTTCCCATTCTCACGCTGGTCGACACCCCAGGCGCCTATCCCGGCGTGGACGCCGAGGCGCGCGGCCAATCGGAAGCGATCGCGCGCTCCATCGACGCCTGCCTCGCGGTGCGGGTGCCGCTGATCAGCGTCGTCATCGGCGAGGGGGGCTCGGGCGGCGCGATCGCGCTGGCCGCCGGCAACGCGGTGATGATGCTGGAGCACGCGATCTATTCGGTGATTTCGCCCGAAGGCTGCGCCTCGATCCTTTGGCGCGACGGCGACCAAAGCAAGACGATCGCGGCCGAGGCCTTGCGGCTCACCGCCCAGGATCTGCTCGGCTTCGGCGTCATCGACGAGATCGTTCCCGAACCGTTGGGCGGCGCGCATCGCGACCCGCAGGCGGCCATGACCGCCGTCGGCGACGCCATCGAGAAAACGCTCAAAAGCTTCAACGGAATCGACGGCGAGGCGCTCCGCCTGCGCCGCCGCGACAAGTTCCTGGAGATGGGGCGGAAGGGAATCCCCTGATTATTCCCGATCCCCATCGTTCCGACCGGGCGGGTGATCGATGGCCAAACCGCTGACGCGCCTGCTGCGCAAGCTCTGCAACCTGATGGGCTACGATCTTCTGCGGCTGCAGAAGACGCGGATTCACCCCGAAGCCCTCGGCGGCCAAGGGCGCGGCGGTGGATTCGATGCCTTCGAGGCCGTCGTGCCGCGCGAGGTGCGGCAATTCGACATTCTGTTCCGGTCCTGCGCGCGCATCGAGGTGCAGGGGCAGTCGCGGTTGCGGTTCGTCGGGGCGGCGAAGAACGAGGTGGCACTCCGCTGCCTCAATTCCCTCGTCCAGTCGATCGCTTACGCCCGCGGCCAGGGCCTTGAGACGGACATCCGCCTGACGGTGCTGGACGACCACTCGGACGCGGCATACCTCGCGGCCGTGGACGCGCTGATCGCGCGCGCGCCGTGCCCGGCGCGGGTAGTGGGCATCGCGGAAACGGGCGGCGGACCGGCTTGCGGCGCGGCCCTGGACTTCGCCCGGCGCGAATGCCCGGACTTGATCTATTTCGTCGAGGACGACTACCTGCACGACGAGCGGGCGATCCTGGAAATCGCGCAAAGCTTCGCCCGGCTGGCGGCGATCTATAAACGGGACGTGGCGCTGTTCCCCAGCGATTATCCCGACCGCTACCGGCGCGTCGACTCGACCCACGTGGTGCTGGGCAGCCATCGGCATTGGCGCGCGGTCAAAAGCTCGACCTTCACGATGGTCACGACTCGCGGGTTGCTGGAACGGTACTGGGATTTCTATTCGGGGATTCGGCTGTACGGCGTCGACCCCGCCGTCGCCGAGCACAACACCATCGACCGCGTTTACGAGGAGGTTCCCTGCCTGTCGCCGCTGCCGAGCCTGGCGGTGCATCTTCAGCACTTCGAGACCCTTTCGCCGTACTTCGATTGGCAAAAGTGGTGGGAACGATCGAAGGTTTAGGCCGTCGCCGACCGGCCCCGCCAGGCGGGCCGGCCGCGAAGAAACGCCGCCGCCGCGTGGGCGCGGGCGAGATTACCGAGCCTCCGGCGCGGCCGCGCCAACAGAACGTACAGCAACGCCTTCAGGCCGTGGCGCCCAACGAGGCGCCAGGCTTGGGCGCGGGTGACGGCCGCGTCGCCCCACTTCGACTCGATGTAAAGATGCCCCCATGTCATGTGCCAATCCTTCCGCCAGCGCACCCGCCAGCTCGGGCGGCTGGACTGTCCGCCCAGATGAACGGCCGAGACGTCGCCAAGAACAAGGATCCCGTGTCCCGCCCGCGTCATTCGCAGGCACAGGTCGAGATCCTCGCTGTAGAGGAAAAAACGTTCATCGAACCCGCCGACGGCGCGCCAGGCGCTCATGCGGAACAAAACGGCGCATCCGGTGACGAACCACGTGCAGAAATCTCCCTCGGGCATGGTCCCGAGAGGATGGTGGTTGTGTTCGCGCGGCCCCATGACCGCGAGGTCGATGCGTCCCTTGGCGTTCAGCAGAACGGGCGAGACGATTCCGGGATGCGGATCGGCATCCATGGCGGCCATTAGGCGCGAGACGACGGAATCAGCGATAAGAGTATCCAAATTCAGGCTAAGCGCGTAGTCGGTGTCGACCCAGGCGAAGCCCTGGTTCGCGGCGGTGCCGTACCCGTAATTGGCGGGATTGACGATGACGCGGGCATCGGGGCGTTGGCGGCGGATGATGTCGACCGTGTCGTCATCGCTGGCGTTGTCGACGATGATCAACCGCCGCGCCGAGGCCAGTTGGTCGAGGCAAGACGCAACCACGTGCCTGGAATTGTAAGTCACCAGGACGACGGACACGCGATCCCAAGGCGGTAATGACGGCATGAAAGACGGGCTCCGGCTCGGGAAGGCCCCGATTTCTTTGATTTAAAAGAGGGATTGCCTCCAGGTCAACCGGACCCCCGGTTTGAAGCCGGCCTTACCCGTCGTTTCCTTTGGCGGCCTGTTCAACTAAAGTGCGGCTTCCAGCCGGACCGCGCGTGAAAACCGGCACTAACGACGAAGATTCCATCGCCGATGCGCTGCAGATTTTGCCAGGCTCCTCTCGAACATTTGGTCATGGACCTGGGCGTTCAGGCGTTCTCCAACCGGCTGTTGGCGCCGAAAGACCTGGAGCGGCCCGAAGCGCGCGCGCCGCTTCGCGTTTATTTCTGCTCGCAGTGCCTGCTGGTTCAAGTGGCCGATTGGCACGTCGCCCGGGACGTGTTCACGCCGGACTACGTTTATTTCTCGTCCTACGTTCCCAGTTGGGTGGAACACGCCCGCCGGTACGTGGACATGGCGTGCCGCCGCTTCCGCCTCGGCCCGGAGTCGCTGGTGGTGGAAATCGCCTCGAACGACGGATACCTGCTTCAGCATGTCGTCGCGCGCGGTATTCCCTGCTTAGGCGTCGATCCCGCCGCCGACGCCGCGGCGGCCGCGCGCGCGAAGGGCGTCGAAACCCACGTCGGGTTTTTCGGCCGGGACACGGCCCGGCGGATTGCCGCCGAGCGGGGTCAGGCCGATCTCCTTTTGGGGAACAATGTATTCGCCCATGTGCCGGACCCCAACGACTTCGCCGCCGGCTTGGCCTTGATGTTGAAGCCGACGGGGGTCCTGACGCTGGAGTTTCCCCATGTGGCGAGGATGATCGAGCAGGTGCAGTTCGACACGATCTACCACGAGCATTTCTCGTATTTCTCCCTACACGCGGCTCGGCGGATTCTTGAAGCGCACGGGCTGTTCGTTTTCGACGTCGAGGAGTTGCCGACCCACGGCGGGTCGCTTCGGCTCTATGCCGGCAGGGACGGTGCGTCGGCGCGCGGCGCTTCACCCGCCGTCGCGGACCTGTTGTCGCGCGAGCGGGCGCTGGGCCTCGACCGGTTCGAAGGCTACCGGGAGCTTTCCGGGAAAGCGGCGGCGATCCGGGAATCCTTCGTTTCTTTGGTCAAGGAGGCCAAGGCCTCGGGCAAGCGGATCGCGGGGTTCGGGGCGGCGGCGAAGGGAAACACCTTCTTGAATTACTGCGGCATCGGCGCGGACGCCATCGATTTCGTCGCCGACGATACGCCCGCCAAGCAAGGCAAGTTCCTGCCGCAGAGTCACATTCCGGTCGTGCCGGAAGGCAAAATTAGGGAGGCGCGTCCGGATTTCATCGTTATTCTGCCTTGGAACGTGAAGGACGAAATCGCGCGCAAGCTGGGCTACATTCGCGATTGGGGCGGGCGGTTCGTCACGTGTATTCCGCGCCTGGAGGTTTTTTAGGTCATGGCTTCGCGGATTCTGCTGACCGGCATCACCAGCTACCCCGGGCGGGAATTGGCCCGTCGCCTGCTCGCCGACGGAAGCGAGGTCCATGCCGTCGTCCGCCCGGGTTCGACGCTGGAGCGGATCGCGGGCATCGGCAAGCCGATCCTGCACACGGATGACGGCGCCGCCGAAAGTCTTGTTCGGATTCTGGGCGCCGCCCGGCCCGAGGTCGTTTTTCATCTCGCCGGACATTATGTTCGCGAGCATGGGCCGGGCGATATCGACCGGATCGTCGGCGACAATATCCTGTTCGGCTGTCGCCTGCTGGAGGCGATGCGGCAAACCGGCGCCCGCCGGATCGTGAACACGGGAAGCTATTTCCAGTTTCGGAACGGAACTCCGCGCGATGCCGTCAATCTGTACGCGGCGGCGAAATGGGCCTTCGCCGACATCCTCGATTACTATGCCGGCGCCGCCGAAGTCGAATCGACGACGCTTGTTCTGTACGACACCTACGGCCCGGGGGATTGGCGGCCGCGACTGATGCAAGCGGTTCGCGCGGCGGCGAAATCCGGAATCCCGCTTCCCTTGACGGCGGCGGATATGCCCATGAATTTCGTTCACATCGATGACGTCGGCGCGGCGTTTATCCGGGCCGCGGAATTGCTCGCGAAGAAACCGGAATCGGTTCGAGGGCGGCATTTCGCGGTGCGGCCGCGCGCGCCCAGCACCATCGAGGACATCGTCGCCGCTTACGAACGGGTCAATGCGTGTTCCATCGTCCGGCGATGGGGGGCTTATCCCGTCCCGTCCCGGGGGTCGGAGAACCCCTGGCAAGGTCCGACGCTGCCCGGATGGGAGCCTACGGTGTCCCTCGACGAGGGACTGCGTCGCCTGGGACGGGAAGGGTAGGAGGGGCCGTGCGTATTCTCGCCACATCCATTCCGGACGTCGCGATCATCGAGATCGATCGTTTCGACGACGATCGCGGGTCGTTCGCCGAGACCTACGATGCGGCGAAATTTCGCGCGCTGGGCGTGAACGCGACTTTCGTCATGGACGCATGGTCGGTCAATCGCCGACGGGGGACGATCCGCGGGCTTCATTGCCAGATCCCGCCGCGCGCGCAGGCGAAACTGGTGCGGGTGGCGCGGGGCGGCATATTCGACGTTATCGTCGATTTGCGGCGGGATTCGCCCACGTTCGGCAAGCACGTCGCCTTGGAGCTGGATGCGCGCGCGATGCGCCAGGTTTACATCCCCGCCGGCTTCGCCCACGGGTTCTGCACCTTGGAGCCCGATACGGAGGTCGTTTACAAGTTGTCCGATCACTATTCCCCGGCCCATGAGAGCGGGGTGCGCTGGAACGATCCGGCGCTGGGAATAACATGGCCGGTCGGGCCGGAGGACGCCGTCGTTTCGGACAAGGATGCTCGGCTGCCGTTGCTGAAGGACTTGCCGCCGATCTTTGGGGATGAACGCCGATGAAAATCCTCGTCACCGGCGGCGCGGGCTTCATCGGATCGGCGCTGGTCCGGCTCATCGTTCGCGAGGGGCGGGATCGGGTCGTCAACCTCGACAAGCTCACCTATGCCGCCAACATGGCCAGCCTTGCCGAGGTCGAGGGCAATCCGGCGTACGCCTTCGAGCGCGCCGATATCGGCGACTCTCCCGCCGTTCGGGCCATTCTGGATCGGCACCAGCCCGACGCGATCCTTCATCTCGCCGCGGAATCGCACGTGGACCGCTCCATCGATCGACCGGCGCCGTTCATCGAGACGAACATCGCCGGGACTTATCGCTTGCTGGAATCGGCGCTCGACTATTATCGCAGCCTGCCGGAAGACCGGCGGCGGACGTTCCGCTTCCATCACGTTTCCACCGACGAGGTTTTCGGCTCGCTCGGTCTCGATGATCCGCCGTTCAGCGAAACGACCCCCTATCGCCCGCGCTCGCCGTATTCAGCCTCCAAGGCCGCTTCGGATCATCTGGTCATGGCATGGGGGCACACCTACGGCCTGCCGGTGATCTTGAGCAATTGCTCGAACAACTACGGACCCTGCCAGTTTCCCGAAAAGCTGATCCCCCTGATGGTCCTGCGCGGACTCGAAGGCAAGCCGCTGCCCGTTTATGGGCGCGGCGAAAACGTGCGGGATTGGCTGTTCGTCGAGGACCACGCCGCCGCGCTTCTTCTGATCCTGCGCCGGGGGCAAATCGGCGGAACATATCTCGTCGGCGGGGAAAACGCCTGCCGCAACATCGACGTGGTCGAGAACATCTGTGATCTGCTCGACGCGATGCGCCCCGCCGCCGCGCCCCGCCGTCGGCTGATCTCCTTTGTCGAGGACCGGCCCGGCCACGATTTCCGCTACGCCATCGACACCGCCCGGATGCGGTCCGAGTTCGGCTGGCGGCCGAGCGTCACCTTCGAAGAAGGCCTTCGTCGGACGGTCCGCTGGTATCTCGACAGCGAGGCCTGGTGGCGGCCGCTGCTGGAGGCGCGCTATGATGGCGAGCGCCTCGGCTTGGCGCGGCAGGGCGCGGAGGGCGCGACATGAAGGGCATTGTTCTGGCGGGCGGCAGCGGTACCCGGTTGCACCCGTTGACCCGGGTGGTCAACAAGCAGCTTTTGCCGGTCTACGACAAGCCGATGATCTATTATCCGATTTCGGCGCTGATGTTCGCCGGAATCCGCGACATTCTGGTGATTACCACGCCCGAGGCACGCGGCCAGTTCCAGGCGCTGCTCGGCGACGGCGCGGACTTCGGGCTTCGTTTCCGCTACGCCGAGCAGCCGAAACCGAACGGTCTGGCCGAGGCGTTCCTGATCGGACGCGATTTCGTCGGCGACGATCGCTGCGCGCTCGTTCTCGGCGACAACATCTTCTTTGGGCACGGCTTCCCGGACATG
The DNA here is from genome assembly GCA_964365645.1 of uncultured Hyphomicrobiales bacterium. Classification (GTDB taxonomy): domain Bacteria; phylum Pseudomonadota; class Alphaproteobacteria; order Rhodospirillales; family 2-12-FULL-67-15; genus 2-12-FULL-67-15. The sequence goes on from CAYIQU010000029.1 coordinate 7,924, forward strand.
GTTCAGGCGGCGGCGGCGCGCGAAACGGGGGCGACGACTTTCGCCTACTGGGTCCGCGATCCCAGCCGCTACGGCGTCGTTGAGTTCGAGGGAGAGCGCCCCCGCGCCTTGGTCGAAAAGCCGGAGGACCCTCGGTCCCATTGGGCGGTGACGGGGTTGTACTTCTACGACAACCGGGTCCTCGACATCGCGGCCCGAGTTCGGCCTTCGGATCGCGGCGAGTTGGAAATCACCGACGTCAACCGCGCCTACCTCGAGATGGGCGCGCTGCACGTCGAAAAGTTCGGACGCGGGTTCGCCTGGCTCGATACCGGCACGCCGGAATCGCTGGTTCAGGCGGCGCAGTTCGTTCAGACGGTCGAGCAGCGCCAAGGCCTCAAGATCGCGTGCCTTGAGGAAATCGCGTTGCGACTCGGCTACATCGACCTCGACCTGTTCCGCCGACGCGCGGACGCGCTCGGCAAAAGCGCGTATGGCGAATATCTCGCCCAAATCGCCGTCGAATTCAGCACCGGAACGTAAAACGTTCTTTTCGCGGCCGGGGGCGCTTACGCCGAACGGCCGTGGCAGTGCTTGTATTTGCGGCCCGAGCCGCACGGACAGGGTGCGTTGCGCGGGGTGCGTCCCCAGGCGGCTTCGCCGGATTGCTCCGCGTCGGCGCCCTCGCCGCCGTCTTGGCGGGCGAAGGCGGGGTCGGTCCGGGTCTCCTCCATCCGCCGCGGGGCGGGCTGAAGCGGAATCTCGTCGGGGTCCGTGATGTGCAGCTCGATGTGGGACAAGATGACGGTGATCCGTTCGCGCAATCCGTCGAGCATGGTTCCGAACAGGTTAAAGGCCTCGGTCTTGTACTCGTTCAGTGGATCCCGCTGGCCGTAGGCCCGCAGGCCGATGCCTTGGCGAAGATGATCGAGGGTGAGAAGGTGCTCTTTCCACACTTGGTCGAGCACTTGCAGCAATAAGCTTTTCTCGACCCCGCGCATGATCTCAGGTCCAAAATTCGCGGCCCTTTCCGCCATGCGTCGGTCGACGGCGGCGGCGATGCGCTCGCGGATTTCGGCGTCCGCGATGCCTTCTTCCTTGGCCCAATCGGCGAGCGGCAGGTCAAGAGCGAACACGCGCAGGACTTCCTCGTGCAGGGCGCGGGTGTTCCACTGTTCGGCGTAGGCGTTTTCAGGAATGTAGCGGCTGACGAGATCGTCGATGACTTGGCGGCGCATGTCGCGGACGTCCTCGGAAACGTCCTCGACCGACATCAGTTCGCGGCGCTGCTCGTAAACGACCTTGCGCTGGTCGTTCATCACGTCGTCGAAGCGCAGCAGGTTCTTGCGGATTTCGAAGTTGCGCGCCTCGACCTTCTGCTGCGCCTTTTCCAAGGCCTTGTTGACCCAGGGGTGGATGATGGCCTCGCCTTCCTTCAGGCCGAGCGTGCGCAACATGCCGTCGATGCGCTCCGAGCCGAAGATGCGCATGAGATCGTCCTGGAGCGAGAGGAAGAACTTGGACGCGCCGG
>CAYIQU010000030.1:0-9353 GCA_964365645.1 uncultured Hyphomicrobiales bacterium
CAATCCCGAGGAACTCGCCTATGGTCGCGACGGTCTTCCCAAAACGCCGCTCTATCGCGTCCGTTTCCGCCAAGCCGACTTGTGGCCCGACTACGGGGGACGGCCCGCCGACGTGCTGACCGCCGATATTTTCGACCATTGGCTGGACCCGGTCGCGGAGGACTATTCATGAGCGCCGATCATGACCATGACCACGATCACGCACAGGGGCACGCACAGGGGCCTGGATCAGGGCCGCCCGCGCGCCATCCCTTTCAACCCGACACCGAGGACGCCGCCTTCGACGATTACCAGATCATGGCCGAAGCGGTCGGCGAGATTTTGATCGACAAGGGAAGCTTCGGCGCCGACGAGTTGCGCCGCACCATCGAGCCCATCGACGCAGTCACGCCCGCGCTAGGGGCCCGCGTCGTCGCCCGCGCCTGGATCGACCCGGCGTTCCGCGCCCGCCTGCTAGCCGACGTCAACGCCGCCGCCGCCGAAATGGGAATCGACGCCGGTCCCATTCCGATCCGCGCCGTCGCCAACACGTCCGATCGGCACAACGTCATCGTCTGCACGCTGTGTTCGTGCTATCCGCGCCTGCTGATCGGCCTGCCGCCGGATTGGTACAAATCGCGCGCCTACCGCAGCCGCGTGGTGCGGGACCCGCGCGCGGTCCTGGCCGAATTCGGCACCGTGTTGCCCGAGAACGTCGCCATCAACGTCCACGACAGCACCGCCGACCTGCGCTACATGGTTCTTCCCATGCGGCCCCAAGGAACCGAGGGCCTGGACGAGGACGCGCTGGCCCGGATCGTGACCCGCGACTGCATGATCGGCGTTGCCGCCATCGATCGCTGACCGGAGGGGCGCTGACGAGAGGGGTTCGCGCGGCTTCGGTACGGCCCGAGGCGTCCTTGAGGCGGTTTCGGGCTCTTCGACCCGAAGGTTGTGCCGCGCATCCACGAGTTTTGATTTCTATCCAGCGCAAAAGACGTGGATGGCCGGGCCCACGGGTCCGGCCATAGGCCGGCCCGAGGACAGGCCATGACGAGTTGGGTATTTCGCGAAGCTCTCCCGCGCGGGTGCGGCGCTTCGCGTCGCCGCTCAGGCGGAGAATCCCGGAACGGGAGCGACGCCGAACAAAAGGCGATGGCCGTAGAGAAATCCGGCGTACAGGACGAGCGTCAGCGCGACCCGTCCCCATCCGATTTCCGAGAAATCGATCCGCGCCCGGCCCTGGGCGACGGCGGCGAAGGGCCATGTCGAGGTGGCGGCCGCGAACGCGTTCCAAGCCGGACCCGATTCGACCTTCTTGCGGGCGTCCATGTGCCCCATCCCCGCCACCGCGAGCACGACCATGCCGGCGAACACGACCGCCCCCCGCGCGTCGCCGTTGGCGAGAAGATGCGCGATCCCCCACAGCAAGATCCCCCACATGGCCGGGTGGCGGGTCACGGCGATGATTCCCAAGGGCGGCTTGTCGATGGCCTTTTCCTGGCCGACCGCCGTTGGATTGCGCGTCGTCATTCCGGCGACGACGAAAAAGAACGCGACCAGCACAAGCCCCGCCGCCGCGAGGCGCAGAATCGCGGGCGGTTGCCAGAGATCCAGCCGGGGCGCGGCGGCGAACGCCGCGATCATCCAGCCCAGCAGCGCGAAAGCGACCGTCGAGTAGACGACACGGAACGGCCATGGCCCCAGCCGCGCGACCAAGGGCGTCCGCACGGGCATTGCCGACAAGACGACATGACTGACGACGAAAAGGGCCGTCGCCCCAACCAGCGCTTCGAAAGAACCGGTCATTTTCCCCTCCTCCATCGCCCCGCGATTTCGAGGCCGAGAGTATTATAATCGGTCTCCCGCCGTCGGGCCAATCGCCCCCCCAAGACCCTGCGACCCTGCCGCCCAACTTTCGCTTTCGGCGGGAAAACCGTATGCTGACGCCGCCATGGCGTCCTCACCGTCCGATCCGAAATCCGTTTTCCCCATCGATGCCGAAGGGGTGTGGTGCGAAGTCCTCCGGTCCCCGGTGGGAGTCGCGCCGCGCCCCGCCCTTTTCCTCGACCGCGACGGGGTCATCATCGAGGACGCGGACTATCTCTCCCGGCCCGAGGACGCGCGCTTGGTGCCCGGCGCGGCCGCGATCGTCGCCGCCGCCAACCGCCGGGGCGTGCCGGCGATCCTGGTCACCAACCAGTCGGGAATCGGCCGAGGGTATTACGGCTGGGATTCGTTCGCCGCCGTGCAGCGCCGAATACTGTCCTTGCTGGCCGACGCGAATGCCGCCATCGACGCCGTCTATGCCTGCCCGCACCACCCCGACGGCGTGGACCCTTATCGCCACCCCGATCATCCCGCGCGCAAGCCCAACCCCGGCATGATGACGCGGGCCGGCCGCGACCTGCGGCTCGATCTTGCCCGGTCCTGGGTGGTGGGCGATCGCGCCAACGATCTCGACGCCGCCAAGCGGGCCGGCATGGCCGGCGGCGTTCACGTCCTGACCGGCCACGGCCGGGACGAAGGCGAGCGGGACGCGGCGCTGGCTCTCGGCGACGGCCGCTTCACGGTCGGCACCGCGCCCAGCATCGCCGAGGCCGGCGCGCTGATTCCCCTGCTCGATTGAACGAAGCCGGCTTATTCCTTGCCGCGCTCGATCAGGTCGGTCCAGACGACCTCGACCCGGCGCAGGGATTCGCACACCTGCTCGACGTCTTTTTCCGCGATGCCGCGGCGGGACAGCGCCTCGGCGCTGCGCGTTTCGATGGCGCGAACCGCGGCGACGACGGCCTGGGCCTTGGGCGTCAGGTTGACGTTGACCGAACGGCGGTCGTGGGCGGAACGCTCGTGTTCCAGGTACCCCATGTCGACCAGCTTCTTGATGTTGTAGGAGACATTCGAGCCCTGATAGTAGCCGCGCTCGATCAGCTCGCGGATGGCGATCCGCTCGCCGCCGATATTGGCCAGCAACAACGCCTGGACCGAATTCAGGTCGCGGACGTTCATGCGGCTGAGTTCCGCCCGGATGACGTCGAGAAAGCGCCGATGCAGCCTCTCCACCAGGCGGGTCAGGTCCAGGTACTCGGTGCGAAGATCGGGGTTCGGCGAACCGTGCTCGGCTGGGGACATCGAGGGAACCTCTTGGCGAACCGCCGGACGCGGCGGTCGGGTCAACGGGGAAACTGGGCGGTCGCGGTCAGTGTCAGCGAGGGAATGCCGAACGCGGCGGCAAGAGAAGTAAAATCGTTCGTCGCCGTGTGCGACACGCTGGACGAGTAACTCGTGGAGGAGAACGCGACCGGGGGCGAGGTAATCACGATCAGTTGCGTCGCGGCGTAGGCTTCGATCTCGGCGTCGGTCTTCGCGGTGTTGATCGCTCCCCAGCGGGCGGCGACCTCGACCGCGTGTTCCATGGTGTTGCGGGTCCAGATCATCCGGCCGAATTCGATGATGCCGAAAATGACCGCGAGAAAGACGGGCAAAATCATCGCGAATTCCACCGCCGTCGAGCCCGCGCGGGATCGCACAAACAGGCGCACAAGGGAAGACGCGCGGTTCATTGGGCCCTGATCACCGAGGATCCGGTCAAGGGCGTCGTCAAGTCCACGCCCAGCCCGAACGGCAAATTGGTGATGTTGACCATCGGGGTATAAGTCGTCGTCGCGGTGACCGTGACGTAGTGGCGAACGGTCCCGGCGCAGGTGCCCGTGGTGCAGTCCACCGCCGTGCCGTTGGAGCATTCGCAGGCTTGGGCGGCCGAAGGGGTGACAACGTTGGCGATGCCGCTGGCGGCAATCGCGGTTTGCACCGCCGCCTCGATGGTGGCCGTGGCCGACGGATCGGCGAAACTGGCCTGGGCGCCGGCGCGGGCCGCGCTTTCCAGGACCGAGCGGACATAGACCATCTGGCCGAGATCGGCGATGCCGGCGAGCATCAGGACCAACATCGGCAGGATCAAGGCGAACTCGACCGCCGCCGCGCCGCCGTCGTCCCCCCATCGCCGCCGGATCGTCGTTTTCATGGCCGTTCACTCCACCAAAACCGGGCGGGAACCGGTCTGCGAGCCGTAGCCGTAGGCGCTGCAATTATTGTCGAACCCGGAATTGCCCGAAAGATAGACGGTATAAGCGATCAGCCGGGTGCATCCGCCGCCGGTGGACGTGTTGCCGCTGTAATTGATATCCCCGTTGGGAAAATAGATGGCGCCGTTGATCGACGTCGAGGCATTGCCGTTGACGGTATTATCGTTGCCGGCCGGGGCATTGGGGTCCTGGATCATCGCCAGTCCCTTGAAGTCGCCGCTGGTCGGGGCGCTGATATTGACCGTCGCGCTGCCGTTGACGTTGATGGTCGCGTAGCTACCCGAATATTCCGTCAGGATGACGGTGCCCGTGCCGGACAAATTCGCGGTCGAGTTGACCTTGAACTCGCCGCCTCTGATATAAAGAGTATTCCCGTTCAAATTAAGCGTTCCCTTGAGGTCCAGGCCATTGCAATAACTCCTGGTCCCCGAAAGGGTTTCGCTCCCTGAAGGGCCGATTGTCGCGTTCGTGGCGTAGCATCCTGGCGGCGTGCCGATATCCAACCCGGAATAAGGATCGTTGGTCGCGACGCTGCCGGTCGACACCGTCGGGATATCCATCACGGCGCCGCCGGAAAGGTCGTAATTACCGACAACCCGCGCCGAGGCGGCGGTGATGTACGCCGAGCCCGATACGGTCATCGCTTCCGAGTCATTGGAATTCACCGCGATGCCGCATCCGTTCATGGTCACGGTCGCCGAGCCGGTGATTTCCACGGCGCTGTTGATGGTCGGGTTGAGGGCGATGATGCACGCGTCATCCAGCACGCCCGAACTCGCCGTGGCCCGCGCGATCAAGGTCACCGCGCCGGGATTCAGGACGGCGGAAAACAACAGGGTCTGGGGCTTTTCCAGGACGGCTTGAACGTAGTCGGAATCGCCGGCGTGGGTGCTGGGCGCCAGCGGCGGCCAATTGATGGTCACCGTTCCGTCGACGCCGTCGGTGAAGCTATTGAGGGCCGAGGACGCCGCGCCCACCGTCTGCATCGTCGCCGCCGAATTGCCTTCCACCATCTCGAACGCCGCCGCCATCGCCGCCGCGTCGGCCGCCGACTGGAGATCGCGCTTTTGCTCGAACCACAAACCGATCTCGACGGCGATCCCGACCATGCCGATCAGCATCGGCAGGATCAAGGCGAAGATGATCGCCGACACGCCGCGCTCGTCGCGGGCGAACCGGCGGAGAAAACCGGAGATGGGTTTCAAGCGTTTTGACGCCACGGGATTCTCCCGAAGGTCAGTACTTCTTGCTCTTAGTCTTGCCCTGGTCCTGCGTATCGGACTCGGGCGTGCTCGTCGGGGGCTCCGTCGCCGTGGTATCGGTTTTTCCCCCGAATCCCATATCGCCGTCGGAACTTCCGCCGCTGCCCGTCTGCGCCGCCAGCTTGGTCAAATTGGCCGGAAAGCGGACGCAGCGGTCGGCGCAGGCATAGAGGATTTCGATCATGCCCGCGTCCTTGCCGCGGCTGGGCGCCAACACCGACAACTGGCGATCCTTGTCGGTCGAAACGACGACGGCCGCCGACAGGATTTCCTTCTGGCCGGCGCCGAGGACCAAGATGTTGGTCTCGCCCGGGCCGCGCCCGAACAAAACGAGCGTCGTCGGATTTTCCACCGTGACGTCGGCGACGGCGGGGTTGCCGACGATGACGTTGTTCGCCGCCCCCGACAGCTTGACGATGCCGGCCTTGTGCAGGGGGATCTGAATGACCCGGGAGGAATTGTCCTGCGCCCGGGCCGGCTCCGAGACGATCGCGGAGAGCGCCGCCACGGCCGCGAGCGCCGCGATGGCGGGGTGAAGCCGGCGTCCGACGCGTTTGAGATCGTGACCCATGGGCATTCCGAAGCATCCGCCGCCGCCGCTTTCCCGAGGGACAACGGGGGCCGGCACGAAAGGTGTTGACCGACGCTGAAAGTCTAGTCCAGATATCAAAAAACAGCAATATTCCCAATATCTTGAGATTGCGCGTAAACTCTCTAAAATCCAATCGAAACGGCAGGTCGGCATGTTCCATTCGTATCGCATCGGCGGCGCTCTCTCCCTGGCGTTGGCCGTGGCGCCGGCCTTGGCCCTGGGCGGATGCGAAACCGCGTCGTGGTTCGAACCCGGGGAAACCCTGTCGAAGGAAATCATCTCGACCTCGCTGTCGTCGGCGGCCAGCAGCGCCGAATCCTCGGGCGACTTTCGCTCGGCGATGGGCCATTATCGGACGCTCTACGAACGCTCGCCCAAGGACCGCGCCCTGGCGTTGAAGCTGGCGCGGGCCATGCGTCTTGCCGGCGAGGTCCGCCAGGCCGCCACGCTTCTGGAGCAATTCAACCGCACCAACGGCGCCGACGGCGATAGCCGCGTCGAACTCGCCAAGGCCTACATGGCCTCGGACCAGCTCGCCCTGTCCAAGCGAAACCTGGCCGAAGCCAGGACCCTCGCCCCCAAGAACTGGGAGGTGCCCTCGCTTTTGGGGGTCATTCACGATTACGAGGGCGACTCGGCCACGGCGCGAGTCCACTACGACATCGCGCTGGCCCTTTCGCCCGACAATCCCAACATCCTCAACAATCTCGGCCTGTCGATGGCCATGGCCGGGGATTTGGACGGCGCCATCGACGTTCTTCACAAAGCCAAGGACCAGGTCGGGGCCAGTCCCCACATCCGGCAGAACCTGGCGCTGCTGCTGGCGATGAAAGGGGACGTGGCCGGCGCCGAGCGCTTTTCGCGCAAGGACATGTCGCCCGACATGATCCGCGCCAACCTGCGCTATTTCCGCGCCCTGGCCGACGGCGCCAAGAATTACTGAGGTCCGCGCCTACCGGTTCATGATCTGGATCGCGGCCGGGACCGTGATCACGATGAAGAGGACCGGCAGGAAAAAAAGGATCATCGGCACGGTCAGCTGCGCGGGAAGCGCGCCGGCTTTCTTTTCCGCCGCCGCGAGACGGGAATCGCGATTTTCCTGGGACAAGACGCGCAAGCCCACGGCGATCGACGTGCCGTAGCGTTCCGCCTGGATCAGGGTCGTGGACAGCGATTTCGCGGACTCAAGCCCGGTGCGGTCGGCGAAGTTCTCGTACGCCTGGCGCCGGTCGCCCAGAAACGCCAATTCTGCCCCGAGCAGGCCGATCTCCTCGGCCATTTCGCGCGCGCTGGCCGCCATTTCCTCGGTCACGCGCGCGACTGCGCCTTCCAGGGACAAGCCCGCCTCGACGCAGATGACGAGAAGATCGAGGGCGTCGGGAAACGCGCGGGTCATCGCCTTTTTCCGGTTGGCGGCGGCGTTCGAGACGTAAAGGCGCGGCGTGAAGAAACCGAACGCGGCCGCGCCGACCAGCGCCAGCAGGAGCCGCCCCGTCGCCAGCGCCGGCATGATCACCGAGAGGTAGGCGTAGACCGCCGCCGGCAGCGCCACCGGCCCGATCAGGGACGAGCTGATGTAGATGACCGGGGCCGTCTGGGAGCGGAACCCGGCGCGGTAAAGTTGGGCGCGCAGCTCTTTCGCCTGAAGTTTCTCCTTCAGGTTCAGGCGGTCGAGCAGGCTTTTCATGATCTCGACGTGGCGCTTCTGGCGCGCGCGGGCGGTCCGCTGCGGCTGTTGCAGGGCGGCCATTTGCCGATCGGAGAGGTCCTGGCGATGCTGCGTGACGCTTTTGAGGCGCGACGTCATGCGCCCCCGCTGCAGGAACGGCCAGGCGATCAGCACGACGGTGCCGAAGGCGCCGACGAAGACGATGAAGGTGACCACCAGGGAGATGTCGCTGGACAGCATGGGTTACATCTCGAAACTGATCATGCGTTTCATGACGAGCACGCCGGTGCCCATCCACAGCAATCCGCCGCCGATGGCGATGTTGCCCGTTCGGGTGGTGAAGAGAAGGCCGATGTATTCCGGCGCGACCAGGGACAAGAGCAGGCAGACCGCGGGCGGGAGCGCGCCGATGATCATGGCCGAGGCCTTCGCCTCGCTCGACATGGCTTGCACCTTGTCGCGCATCCGCTTGCGGCCGCGCAGGACGTCGGAAAGCTTGCCCAGCGTATCAGCCAGGTTGCCGCCGGTCTGCCGCTGAACCACGAGAACGATCGAAAAGAAGCGCAATTCCGGGGTCGGCGTCCGATCGACGGCCCGGTCCATGCATTCGTCCAGCGCCATGCCCAGCCGCGTTCCCTCGGAAATGAGCCGGAACTCCTTGCCGACCGGATCGGGCATTTCGCGACCGATGACGGCGATGCACTCGGGAACCGGCAGGCCCGCCTTGACGCCGCGCACGATCACGTCGATGGCGTCGGCGAATAGGCGAATGAACTCCGCCAGCCGGCGCTTGATGAGGTAGCGCAGAACGAACCTCGGCAACCCGAGCCCCAGCACCACGGGAACCAGGATGAGGCTGACCAGGATGTTCAATTTGAGGACAAAGAGAGAGAAGAGCGTGCCGATCACGGCCGCCACCGCGAATGCGAGGTTGAACTGCCACGGCTCGACGTCCTCGAGGCCGGCCTGGGTCAACTCCTCGCGCAATTTGTAGCCGCGCCGTTTTTCCCGGCGCACCTCGGCTTCCTTCAGTTTAGCCTGGACGCTTTTCCGTCGGTCGAGGGCCGCATCCCCCTGCCCGCCGCCGGCCAGTTCAGGGCCGAGCTTGATCGCGTTCAGGCGATCGATCCGGCGCCGCTGCGACGCGCTGACGATCAGGTTGTAGGCGAGCAAGATGAGCAGGACGACGCAAACCGCCAGGAGGAGAAGAGGGAGTGTCTCGGACGACATCGATTCATTCCCCTTCGTTCAAGGATTCGGCCAGTTGTTGTTCCAGGCCGAAATACTTCGCCTTCTCCCAGAACTGGGGGCGAATGCCGGTGGCTTTATGACGGCCGGTCAGGCGACCGTTCTTGTCCTCGCCGAGAATCTCGTAGACCATCAGATCCTGCAACGTCACCACGTCGCCTTCCATGCCGACGATCTCGGTGATGTGGGTGATTTTGCGCGAGCCGTCGCGCAGGCGGGCGGCCTGGACGATCACCTGGACCGCGCCGACGATCTGTTCGCGCAGCGTCCGGGCGGGCAGATTGTACCCGCCCATGGCGATCATGTTTTCGACGCGGCTGATGGCTTCGCGCGGGTTGTTGGCGTGGATCGTGCCCATCGAACCGTCGTGGCCGGTGTTCATGGCCTGCAACAAATCGAAGGCTTCCGGGCCGCGCACCTCGCCGACGATGATGCGCTCGGGCCGCATGCGCAGGCAGTTCTTGACCAAGTCGCGCATGGTGACTTGGCCGATGCCTTCCAGGTTGGGGGGGCGGGTT
>CAYIQU010000031.1:0-6826 GCA_964365645.1 uncultured Hyphomicrobiales bacterium
CATGGGTGGCCGGGCGTACGGCGGCACGGACGACGAGTTCGTGATCCAGGAAAGCGTCTTCACCCGCCGGGGCGTCGATCGGATTCAGCGCCACGCCTTCGAGCTGGCGGCGCGTCGGCGCGGGCACCTCACCTCGGCGACCAAGTCCAACGGCATCGCCATCACCATGCCCTATTGGGACGAACGCTTCGCCGAGAACGCCAAGCGTTATCCCGCCGTCAAGACCGCCCAGTTCCATATCGACATTCTCGCCGCGCACTTCGTGCAAAAGCCGGCCATCTTCGACGTGGTGGTGGCCAGCAACCTGTTCGGCGACATTCTCTCGGACCTGGGCTCGGCCATCGCCGGCAGCATCGGCCTGTCGCCCGCGGGCAACATCAATCCCGAGCGCGAGTATCCGTCCATGTTCGAGCCGGTCCACGGCTCGGCCCCCGACATCGCCGGGCAAGGATTGGCCAACCCCATCGCCCAGATCGGCTGCGGGGCGATGATGCTGGATCACCTGGGCTGCGCGGACGCCGCGCGCGCCGTCGACGCCGCGATCGAGCGGGTGCTGGCCGAAGGCAAGGTCAAGACCCGCGATCTCGGCGGCCGGGCGACGACGGCGGAAATGACGAAGGCGGTGGAAGCCGCCCTCGGGTAAGGCGGGCGGGAAGGCGCGTCAGCCGTTCTTCTTGATCACGTAGCGATAGACGCCGCCTTCGTTGGTCGTCTCAAGCAGCGCGTTGCCGGTGGTGCGGGTAAAGGCCTCGAAGTCCTTCACCGAGCCGGGATCGGTCGAGAGAACTTCCAGCGTGTCGCCGGCGTTGAGGCCGGCGATGGCCTTCTTGGCTTTGAGGATCGGCAGCGGGCAGTTGAGGCCCTTGGCGTCGAGGGTTTGCGTGGCCATGAATAAGTCTCCCTAGGGTTTTTCCCGATGGCCCCGGGAAGTCCCCCCCAAAGGCCCGTGGCGTTCTTTTCCTGTATATATTATATTATTATAATATGGTTGCGTGGAAAGCAAGAGTTTAGAACTATTTGCAAATCGAGTTTGCAAATCAAGGGTTAAGTCCGGGACCTGGGAGGGTCCCGGTTTTTGGTGAGGGAGGGGAAGTAGGCGATGGAGGAAGTTTCAACCCGATACGTGGTCGCGGCGCTCGGTTTCGCGCTCGGCTTGATCTTCGGCGCGACGGCGCAGAAGACCAACTTCTGCACCATGGGCGCGGTGTCGGACATCGTGTTCATGGGCGGCTGGAGCCGGATGCGCGCGTGGCTGTTGGCCATCGCGGTGGCGATCATGGGCAGCCAGGCCTTGCACCTGGCGGGCCTGGTCGATCTCAACAAGGCGGTTTATCTCACGCCCAGCTTCGGCTGGTTCGGGGCGATCGTCGGCGGATTGCTGTTCGGCTTCGGCATGACGCTGGGCGGCGGGTGCGGCGCCAAGACGCTGGTGCGCGTCGGCGGTGGGAATCTCAAGTCGGTGGTGGTCATGCTGTGCATCGCCGTGTTCGGCTACATGACCATGCGCGGGCTGATCGCCATGGGCCGGATTCCGCTGGAGCGGGCGCTGAACGTCAATCTCGCCAACGCCAAGATGGCGGCCCAAGGCATTCCCGACGTGCTGACGGCGCTGACCGGCGTCGCGCTGCCGACGGCGCGTAGCGCCGCGGCGGCCGCGATCGCGGCGGCGCTGTTGTGGTTCTGCTTCAAGGATGCCGAGTTTCGCGCCTCGGTTCCCGACGTTTCCGCCGGCCTGATCCTGGGCGCGATCGTGCCGGCGTCGTGGGTCGTCACCGGCGTCGTCGGCAACGATCCGTTCGAGCCGGTGCCGCTCGCTTCCCTGACCTTCATCGCGCCGGTCGGCGAATCCATCCAGTACCTGATGACCTTTACCGGCTCGACCATCAACTTCGGCGTCGCCACGGTCGGCGGTGTGATCCTGGGCTCGTTTTTGATGGCGGTGAAGGACAAGAGCTTCGCCGTCGAGGGCTTCACCAACATCCCCGACATGGGCCGGCAAATGACCGGCGGCGCGCTGATGGGGGTGGGCGGCGTGATGGCCATGGGGTGCACCATCGGCCAGGGCCTGACCGGGGTCTCGACCCTGGCGCTGGGGTCCTTTCTCGCGCTGGTCTCGATCTGGGCGGGCAGCTATTGCGGCATGAAGTACCTGGAGGAAGGCAGCTTCACCGGCGCCGCCCGGGCGCTCATGTCCAAGGCCGACTCGGTTGACAAAGCGCCGGGGTCAACTATATAAGCATCGCCTAATACACAAGGCGGGCGGGGGTTTTTGACGGCCCGGGAAAGGGAGAAGCGAGCATGAGCAACGGCAGGTTCATTGAGATCGGCGCGGCCGAATTGAAGGCGATGATGGACGCGGGCGAGGCCCACGTCTTCGACGTCCGCGAGTCTTCCGAACACGCCCGCGCGCGGATTCCCGACACGACGCTGGCGCCGCTCTCGACGCTCAGGCCCGACCAGATCAAGGCCGCCGAGGGCAAGCGCGCGGTGCTCTACTGCGCGTCGGGCAATCGCACCCGGCACGCCGCCAAGATGTTGCTCGAGGCCGGCCACGCCGAGGCGATCCATCTCAAGGGCGGCATCGCCGCCTGGAAGCAGGCCGGCTTTCCCATCGCCGCCGATCCCAAGGCGCCGTTGCCGATCCAGCGCCAGGTTCAGCTCATCGCCGGGCTGCTGGTGGTGGCGGGCGCGGGGCTGGCGTATGCCGTGCATCCGGCCTGGGCGGGACTTGCCGCGTTCGCCGGCGCGGGCGTGCTGCTCGCCGGCCTCACCGGCCGGTGCGGCCTGGCCAACTGCCTCACCAAGCTGCCGCACAACAAAGTCTGAGATCGTTCCGCGCCGAGGCTTGGCGCTTTCCGTCCGGCCTGTCACAATCGCGCCCTTCGGCAAACGAGGGCGCGATGTCCGAGATCGTTCTTGAATCGGTATCCAAGCTGTGGGGCGAGACCCACGCGGTGGACGGCGTCAGCCTGCGCGCGGACGCGGGGAAGTTCCTGGTCCTGCTCGGCCCTTCGGGGTGCGGCAAGTCCACCACGCTGCGCCTGATCGCGGGCCTCGACGAAGTCAGTTCCGGGCGCATCTGGATCGGCGGCAAGGACGCGACCTATCTGGCGCCGCGCGAGCGCGGGATTTCGATGGTCTTTCAATCTTATGCCCTATTCCCGCACCTCGACGTCGCCGAGAACATCGTCTTTGGACTGAAAGTGCGCGGCGCGCCCGCCGAGGATCGGGCCACGCGGCTGAAGAAGGTCGCGGCGCTGGTCGGCCTTGGGCATCTGCTTGACCGCAAGACGTCGCAATTGTCCGGCGGTCAGCGTCAGCGCGTCGCGCTTGCGCGCGCCATCATTGCCGAGAACGGCGTCTGCCTGATGGACGAGCCGCTGTCGAATCTCGACGCGCAGCTTCGCCACGACATGCGGACCGAAATCCGCGCCTTGCAAACCCGACTCGGCATGACCGTCGTCTATGTCACCCACGACCAGACCGAAGCCATGAGCATGGCCGATCAGGTCATTCTCATGCGCGAGGGCAAGATCGAACAGTCCGGTCGGCCCGAGGATCTGTACGCCCGCCCGGCGACCACGTTCGCCGCCAAGTTCATCGGCACGCCGCCCATGAACCTGTTGGCGCTTCAGGACGGACCGGAAGGCGCCGCCATCGCCGGCGCGCCGGCGGCGGCGGTCCTGCAAGGACCGGGCGCGGGCCTTCTTCTCGGCGTACGGCCCGAACACATCCGCATTCGGCCCGAGGGCGGGATTCCCGCGACCGTCACCGCGACCGACTATCACGGCGCGGATACCATCCTGACCGTCCGGATCGGATCGGAAAGCGCGTTGGTGCGCGCCGAGGGACGCTTCGGCGGCGGGACCGGCGAGACGATCCGGCTGGACTGGGCGCCCGGGGCGGCGCACGCCTTCGACGCGCAATCTGGACGTCGCCGCGAGGTTTCTCCCCGGCCGGTTGTTTGAAAACGGCGTGACGGCGGCATGATCGTTTTATTACCGCTTCTGACCGGAGTTGCCCGAAAATCGGATTCGCGCGACAATCCCCGGACAAGACCGGGGGGGGGTGGGCATCGCGCCTGTTCCGCCCCGGCCGTTCAGGGAGACGAAAAACATGAAACGACTTCTTTCGCGCGCGCTGGCCGCGTGCGCCGCATTGGCTCTGGTCGCGTTCGCCGGCCTCGCGCCGGCGGCGGCCAAGACGGAACTGACGCTCTATTACCCGATCGCGGTCGGCGGGCCGTTGACCAAGGTCATCGACGGCTTCGTCGCGGGATTCGAGAAGGAAAACCCCGACGTCAAGGTCAACGCCATCTACGCCGGAAACTACAACGACGCCCGCATCAAGGCGATGACGGCGATGAAAAGCGGCCAGCCGGCCCAGCTCTCGGTCTTGTTCTCCATCGACATCTACGAACTGATCGAACAAGACATCATCGTGCCCTTCGACGACATCGCCACCACGGCGGACGAGAAGGCATGGCTGAAGTCCTTCTATCCCGCGCTGATGTCGAACGGCACCTACAAGGGCAAGACCTACGGCATTCCATTCCAGCGCTCGACCATCGTCATGTACTACAACAAGAACGCCTTCAAGGAAGCCGGCCTCGATCCCGAGAAGCCGCCCAAGACCTGGACGGAAATGGCCGAGATGGGCAAGAAGCTGGTCAAGAAGGACGCGTCCGGCGCGGTGCAGCGCTGGGGCGTGATGATCCCGTCGACCGGCTATCCCTATTGGATGTTCGGCGCGCTGGCCAAGCAGAACGGCCAGGACCTGATGAACGCCGACGGCAACAAGACCAACTTCGACCACCCCGACGTGATCCGCGCTTTGCAGTATTGGGTCGACCTCGGCAAGAAGGACAAGGTCATGCCCGAGGGCGCGGTGGAGTGGGGCACGCTGCGCGCCGCCTTCACCGAAGGCAAGACGGCGATGATGTGGCACACGACCGGCAACCTGACGGCGGTCAAGGCGGAAGCGAAATTCCCCTTCGGCGTCGCCATGCTGCCGGCCGGCAAGCAATATGGAACGCCCACGGGCGGCGGCAACTTCTACATCTTCAAGAGCGCCAAGCCCGCCGAGCGCAAGGCCGCCTTGAGCTTCATCAAGTGGGTCACGGCGCCCGAGCGGATTGCGGAATGGAGCATCGCCACCGGTTATATCGGCACCGGCGACAACGCCTACCAGACCGAAAAACTGAAGAAGTACGTCGCCGATTTTCCACCGGCCGCGGTCGCTCGCGACCAACTCAAGTACGCGACGCCCGAGCTGTCCACCTTCCAGACCGGGCAGGTGCGTAAACTTCTCGACGACGCGCTCCAATCGGCGATCGCCGGCGGCAAAGCGCCCGCCGACGCGCTCAAGGGCGCGCAGCAGCAGGCCGATCGCCTGTTGACGCCGTACCGGTAAAGGGACCAGCGGGGTTCGGCCGAAAACCGGACCCCGCGCTCCCGTCTCCGATCCGCGATGCGTCCGCGCGCGATTCTCGCCCACGTTTACGGCTGGCTGCTGCTGCTGCCTGCGGCGGTGTTGCTGATCGGATTCACGCACTATCCGGCGATAGCGACCCTGGCGGACAGCTTCTTTTCCGTCGGCACGGCGGTGCGGCCGTCGCGCTTCATCGGCGCGGGCCATTACCGGGGGATGGTCGACGACCCCATCTTCTGGAAGGTGATGGCGAACAATTTCTGGTTCGCGCTCGGCACCATTCCGACCAGCATCGGTGTCGCCTTGCTGATGGCGCTGTGGGTCAACGGGCGGCTGCCGCTGCGCGGGCTGGCGCGCATGGCCTATTTCACGCCGACGATCCTGCCGATGGTCGCCGTCGCCAACATCTGGCTGTTCTTCTATACCCCGCAGATCGGACTCTTGGACCAAGTCGGCGCCCTGTTCGGGGCGCGCAGCCATAACTGGCTGGGCGATCCCGGCACCGTGATGGGCTGCCTGATCGCCATGACGATTTGGAAAGAGGCGGGATTCTTCATGATTTTCTACCTGGCCGCCTTGCAGGCGCTGCCGCCCGAATTGGAAGAGGCGGGGCGGATCGAGGGGGCCTCGCGTTGGTATTTCTTCCGCCGGGTGACGTTCCCGCTGTTGATGCCGACGACGTTGTTCGTCCTGATCAATGCCACCATCAATTCCTTCAAGCTGGTGGATCACTTGTTCATCTTGACCAAGGGCGGGCCGGACAACGCCAGCAGCCTGTTGCTGTACTACATCTTCGAAACCGCGTTCAGTTTCTTCAATCCCAACTACGCGGCGGCGTTGACGGTCATCTTGCTGGGGCTGCTGGCCTTGCTTGCCCTGTTCCAGTTCGTATTCATCGAACGCCGGGTGCATTACCGATGAAGAGAATGTCGTTCGGGCGCGGGCTTGAGGTCGCGGCGGCGTGGCTGCTGGCGGCGCTGTGGTTGCTGCCGCTGGTGTACGCCTTCTGGGCGGCGTTTCATCCGAGCGCGTTCGCCGTCCGGTTCGATATCGCCGCGCCGTTGACGCTGGAACATTTCGCGACGGCCTGGAGCTATGCGCCGTTCGCGCGCTATTTCCTCAATACGTTCATCCTGGTGAGCATGGTTCTGGCGGCGCAGTTCGTGCTCTGCACCTTGGCCGGGTTTGCGTTCGCCCGGTTCGAGTTCGCGGGCAAGAGCATCGCTTTCATGCGGTCTCCAGGGCGGCGGGGGCGGCGGCGGCGGCGGCGAGGGCGCGGGTGAATGAAGAGAGGAGCATAGCCGAGCTCCAGGTGAACGGGCTTTCGGCGCGGTGGAGGATTCCGGCGAGCGGACGGCCGGTTCCCTGCGAGCGCCTCCAGGCCTCCTCGACGTCG
>CAYIQU010000031.1:6836-9344 GCA_964365645.1 uncultured Hyphomicrobiales bacterium
TGGTGCAATTGATGGTCATGCCCGAGGTGCTGATCGTCGAGAACTACCGGACCATGAGCCATCTGGGGCTGGTGGACTCCATCCTCGGTATCGGGCTGCCGTACATGGCCAGCGCCTTCGGTATTTTTCTGTTGCGCCAGACGTTCAAGACCATCCCGCGCGAGCTGGATGAGGCGGCGCGGATCGAGGGCTGCTCGATGCTGGGCGTTCTGTGGCGGGTCTATGTGCCGCTGGCGCGGCCGACCTATCTGGCCTACGGCTTGGTTTCGGTCAGTTACCATTGGAACAATTTTCTTTGGCCCCTGATCGTGACGAATTCGGTCGAGACCCGGCCGCTGACGGTGGGGCTGGCCATTTTCGGTGCGCCGGAATCGGGCGTGAACTGGTCGGTGATCAGCGCCGGCACCTTGATGGCGGTCGCGCCGCTGCTGCTCGCTTTCTTGTTGTTCCAGCGCCAGTTCGTGCAATCGTTCATGCACGCGGGCATCAAGTGACATGACCGCGATCCTCAGCTGGAACATCCAGTGGGGCCAAGGGTGCGACGGGCGGGTCGATCTCGGCCGCATCGCCGCCGTCGTGGCGAACATGGGCGGCGCCGATATCCTGTGTTTTCAGGAAGTGACGCGTTTCTATCCCGAGGTGGACGGCCGAGGCGCCGATCAGGTCGCGCACTTGGGCGCGCTGCTTCCCGGCTACGCCGCCATCTTCGGCCCGGCGGTGGATCGGTTGGGGGAGGGGAACGCGCCCCGGCGGCAGTTTGGAAACCTGATCTTGTCGCGCCTGCCGGTCTCGCAGGCATTCGTTCATCCCCTGCCGCAGCCGGCCCAGGGCGGCATCAAGCACATGCCCCGCGCGGCCGTTGAGGCGACGGTGGAAACGCCCGAAGGGCCATTGCGGATCGTCACGATGCACCTCGAATATCATTCGGCGCGCCAGCGGGCGGCGCAGATCGCCCGGGTGCGCGCCCTGCACGCCGAAGTCGCCGTCAATGCCGCGACGCCGCCCCTCGACCCCGGCCAGGGAATCTACGCCGCGCCGGTTCGGCCTGCTTCGGCGGTATTGTGCGGGGATTTGAATCTTCTGCCCGGGGATTCCGAATACGCGGCGCTGTTCGCGCCGTTCGATGACGGCACGCCGCCGCTCAAGGACGCCTGGCGGGTGGCCCGCGCGGACGAACCCCACCCGCCCAGTTGCGGCCTGTTCGACCGCGCGCAGTGGCCCGAGGGCGGGCATTGCCGCGACTATTTCGCGGTCACGCCCGACGTCGCGGCGCGCGTTCGATCCATCGAATGCGACGTTCGCGCCGATGCCTCGGACCATCAACCGGTCCGGATCGTTCTCAGCGACTGAGGGATCAGTCTTCCGAGTAAGGCCGGGTTTGGGCGTCCATGACCGCGAACGCGGTCATGTTGACGATGCCGCGCGCCGTCACCGCCGAGGTCAGCACGTGCGCGGGCCGAGCCGCGCCCAACAGGATCGGTCCGACCGACAGGCCCTCGCCCAGCGACTTGAGCAGGTTGAAGGCGATGTTGGCCGCGTCCAGGTTCGGCATGACCAGCAGGTTGGCGGTGCCGGACAGCCGCGAGTTGGGGAAAATGCGCTGGCGCAATTCCTCGTTGACGGCGGCGTCGCCGTTCATTTCGCCCTCGATCTCCAGGCCCGGCGAGCGTTCGCGGATCAACTGCACGGCTTCGCGCATCTTGACGGCGGACGGCGTGTCGCGGCTGCCGAAGCTGGCGTGCGAGAGCAATGCGACCTTGGGCGTCTCGCCGAAGCGGCGGACTTCCTCGGCGGCGAGCAGGGCGATCTCGGCGATCTGTTCGGCGGTCGGGTCCGGGGTGACGTGGGTGTCGCAGAAGAAGAACGTCCCGCGCGGCAGGATCAGCGGCACCAAGGCCGCCATGGCCCGCGCGTCCGGCGCCTGGCCGACGATGTCGACGACGTGACGAAAATGGGCGTGATACTGCCCGCTGGCGCCGCAGAGCATGGCGTCCGTCTCGCCCCGGCGCAGCATCAAGGCGGCGATGATGGTGGCGTTGGTGCGCACGCGGGTTCGCGCCCGGTCGGGCGATACGCCCTTGCGTTCCATCAGCGAATGATAAAGCTGCCAATAGTCGTTGTAGCGCGGGTCGCTGTCCGGATTGACGATCTCGCAGTCCTCGCCCAGCTTGAAACGCAGGCCCAGCCGTTCGATCCGCTTGGCGACCACCTCGGGCCGGCCGACCAGGATCGGCTTGGCCAGCTTTTCGTCGAGCACGACCTGAACGGCGCGGAGCACGCGCTCGTCCTCGCCCTCGGCATAGGCGACGCGCTTCGGATTTTGCCGGGCGCGGTCGAACACGGGCTTCATCAGCATCCCTGAGCGGAAGACGAAGCGGCCCAGTTCCTCGCGGTAGGCGTCGAAATCGGCGATCGGCCGGGTCGCCACGCCCGATTCCATCGCCGCTTGGGCCACCGCGGTGGCGACGGTGACGATCAGGCGCTGGTCGAAGGGCTTCGGGATCAGGT
>CAYIQU010000032.1:0-9333 GCA_964365645.1 uncultured Hyphomicrobiales bacterium
CGGGAGAGGGGCGTTAACCCGGACTCGGCGTTTCAAGGCGCGCCGGGATGCTTTGAAAATCACCCCTTTTGAACGTATATTCAGGGAAAGAATTCCGTCCCGCGCGGCCCGCGCGGCGAACGGGGTTTGCCTAGGGAAGGGAGTCCGGCCATGTCGATCAAGTCGATCCTTGTCGTCGTCAACGGCACCGAGGCGTCCCGCCCGGCATTGGCGGCGGCCTTCGCCGTCGCCCGCGACTTTTCCGCCCATATCGACGTCCTGCACGTGCGCGGCGATCCCCGCGACGCGGTGCCGATCCTGGGCGAGGGGGTATCGGGCACCCTGATCGAGGAAATCATGGACGTCGCCGACAAGGAATCGCGCGACCGCGCGGCGCGGGCCCGCGCGTTGTACGACGAATACGGCAAGAAGTTCGACGTGCCGGTGGTCGAGCACGCCGGCCCCGGCCGCCCGTCCGTCGCCTGGGTCGAGGACACCGGCCGCGAGGACGAAATCATGAGCAAGCGCGCGCGCCTGGCGGATTTGATCGTGCTGCCGCGCCCGACCGCCGACAGCGACGTCGGCTCGACCATGACCCTGAACGCCGCCCTGTTCGACTCGGGCCGTCCGGTCCTGGTGGTGCCGCCCGGCTACACGGGCCAAGCCATCGGCACGCGCATCGCCATTTCCTGGAACGGCAGCACCGAGGCCGCGCGCGCCGTCGCCGGCGCGATGCCCTTCATCGTCCGCGCCCGTGAAGTGACGGCGGTGACGGCCACGGGCGAGGCGCCGACGGCGCCGGAAGTCCCCGAGATTGTCACGTATCTCGGCTGGCACGGGGGCAAGGCCTCGACCCACAACCTGCCGCTCGCCAGCCGAATCGAGGGCGAGGTTCTGTTCAAGGATTGCGCCCAGATGGGCGCCGATCTGGTGGTGATGGGCGCCTACACCCGCAACCGGCTCCGGCAGATGATCCTGGGCGGCGTCACCCGCTACGCCCTCGAAAGCGCCGCGGTGCCCTTGCTGATGGAGCATTGAGGGCGTCGGACGGGCTTGATTTTAGCCGCCGGTTGGGCAGGATTCCCGCCGTGGCGTTCGGTCGTAACAAAGGCACGGGAAAAAACGATGACGGGGATGGGAATCAAGCGGCGGCGGCTTCTCGCCGCCGGGGCGGCGCTGGCGGCGTTGGGGTGTTTTTCCTTCGAGGCGGGCGCGCAGGCCGCGCCGGAAGCGGGAGCGTTCATCGAATCGCTTGCCGACAAGGCGGTCGCCGCCCTGACAGAGAAGAACACACCGCGCGAGGAACGCATCCGCCGTTTCCGCCTGCTGCTCAACGACCACTTCGCGGTCGAGGTCATCGCCCGCTGGGTCCTGGGGCAAGGCTGGCGCAGGGCGAGCGAGGCCGAGAAGGCCGAATACCTGGGTCTGTTCGAGGACCTGATCGTCTTCAGCTACGTCGATCGCTTCACCGAATACGCGGGCGAACGGCTGACGGTTTTCAAGACTCTCAAGACCGAGAACGGCGATGCCATCGTCTATTCGATCATCGCCCGGCCCAACATGCCCGAGCCCCTGGAGGTCGATTGGCGCGTCCGCACCCGCGACGGCCGGTACAAGATCGTCGACGTCATGGTCAAGGGCATCAGCATGGGCGTCACCCAGAGCCAGGAATTCGCCTCGGTGATGAATCGCAACAACGGCAGCATGGCCGGATTCCTCGGCGAATTGCGCGAACGCGTTCGCAAGGGCGCCTGACCGGTTCATGACCCCACCCGCGTCGTCGCCCATCGAAGCGCCGTCGGGCAAGGACGCGGCCTATGAGAATTTTCCCGTCGGGTCGTTCCTGCTGCCGGCCAACTTGCGCCCGCACGTCGCCGTCTTCTACGCCTTCGCCCGGGCCATCGACGACATCGCCGATTCATCCGATCTGGCGGCGGAGGAAAAAATCCGCCGCCTGGAGGGCTGCGCCGCCGCGCTCAGGGGCGAAGCCGCCGATCCGGCCTTCGCCAAGGCCCATCGGATGCGCGAAAGCCTGGCCGCGACCGGAACCACGATCCAGCACGGACTCGATCTGATCGCCGCCTTCAAGCAGGACGCGGTCAAGCTGCGCTACCGCGATTGGGACGACCTGATGGGCTATTGCCTCTTGTCGGCGGCCCCGGTCGGGCGCTACCTGCTCGATCTGCACGGCGGATCGCGCGACGGCTACGGCCCGTCGGACGCGTTGTGCCTGGCGTTGCAGGTCATCAACCATGTGCAGGATTGCCAAGACGATTATCGCACGCTGAATCGCGTCTATCTGCCGGGCGATTGGATGACGGCCGAAGGCGCGACGATCGAGGAGTTGAACGCGCCCCGCTGTTCGCCCGCGCTTCGCCGCGTTCTCGACCACACGCTGGACGCGACCGAAAAACTGATGCCCGCGGCGCGTTGCCTGCCCGGCGGCCTGTTCAGCCGCCGGCTGGCGCTGGAATCGGGCGTGATCGTCGCCATCGCCGACGCCCTGATCGCGCGGCTGCGAGTCCAAGACCCGCTCGCGAGGCGGGTCAAGCTCGGTCGCGGCGCTTTCCTGTGGCATGGCCTGATGGGCGCGGCGGCGGGACTGTTGGCGGGGCGGCCGGCGTGAGCGTTCTCGCGGGGTTGGCGCTGTCGGCGTTGGTCGCCTGGGCGGGGTTGCTGCTGTTTCGCGGCGATTTCTGGCGCGCGGACCAGCGGTTCGACGACTGCGCCTTGGCCGCCGCGATCAAGCCCCAGGAGTCGATCTGGCTCGGCCTGGCGGAGCGGGAGACGAGCCCGCGCCCCTACGATCGACTGGGCGACGTTTGGGACATGGTCGCGCGCTCGGCTTTCGAGCAACTCAACCGGTCCTGGCTCGCGCTGGTCGGCACGATCCTGGGAATGGTCGTGCTTTACGTTGTGCCGCCGCTTGCGGCCTTGTATGGAGTGGCGTCCGGCGACGCCGGCGCGGCGCTTGCCGGCGCGGGCGGCTGGGGATTGATGGCCGTCGGCTATCGACCGACGGTGCGCCTGTACGATCTTCCCGCTTGGATCGCGTTGACGCTGCCGCTCGCCGGTTTGCTCTATACCGCGATGACGGCTGATTCGGCCCGGCGTCACGGGCAGGGACGGGGCGGCGGATGGAAGGGACGCTCTTATTCGTACGGGCTTATTCGTAGGGGCTTATTCGTAGGGGCATGGCGGCGAGGAATGAAATGACCGGGGGCGGCGATCAAGCGGCGTTGGACGCGCACATCGAAGCGGTGGTGCGCGGCTCCGGCACGTCGTTTTTCTGGGGAATGCGCGTGCTGCCGCCCGAGCGGCGCCGCGCCATGTACGCCGTCTACGCCTTTTGCCGCGAGGTGGACGACATCGCCGACGGCGAATTGACGGCGCCGGCGAAGGCGGCGCGGCTGGACGCCTGGGCCGAGGAGATCGAGCGCCTGTTCGCCGGCCGCGCGACGGAGCCGGTCGCGCGCGCGCTGGGGCCGGCGATCGCGGCGTTCGGACTCGCCAAGAAGGATTTTCTCGCCGTCATCGAGGGCATGAAAATCGACGCCGCCCAGCGGCTGCGCCTGGCCGACACGGCGGCGCTCGTCCATTACTGCGATTGCGTCGCCTGCGCGGTCGGGCGGCTGTCCAATCCGATCTTCGGCATCGGCCGCGAACTGGGCGATCCGCTCGCCCGGGCGCTGGGCGAGGCGTTGCAGCTGACCAATATTCTGCGCGATCTGGACGAGGACGCGGCCCGCGACCGGCTTTACCTGCCGGCCGATCTTCTCGCCCGCCACGGGATCGCCGACGGCGACGCCGCCTGCGTGCTGGCGCATCCGAAACTGCCTGAGGCCTGCGGCGAAATCGCGGCCCGCGCCGGCGCGTGTTTCGACGCGGCCCGCGCGCTGCTGGCCCGCATCGGCGCGCGGGAACGCAAGCCCGCGATGTTGATGATGCAGACGTATTGGCGCACCTATCGCCGCCTGACGAAGCGCGGGTTCGCCGCGCCGCGCGCGCCGGTGCGCCTGTCGGCCTGGGACAAGGGGTGGATCGTGGCGCGTTACGGACTGTTCCGGGCATGACCGGCACCATTCACATCGTCGGGGCGGGCGTCGCCGGGCTGGCGGCGGCGGTCGAGTCGGCCGGTTCGGGCCGCGCCGTGATCCTTTATGAGTCGGCCGGGCACGCGGGCGGGCGTTGCCGTTCGTTCGTGGACGAGGGCATGGGCGGCCTGATCGACAATGGCAACCATCTTCTTCTGTCGGGAAACGACGCCGCCGTCGCCTACCTGAACCGGATCGGGTCGCATTCGACGATGCACGAGGGCGAGGCGGCGTTTCCCTTTCTCGATCTTCGCACCGGCGCGCGCTGGGCGATCCGCGCCGCCCAAGGGCCGATGCCGTGGTGGGTGTTCTCGGCCGCGACGCGCGCCCCGGGGACGAGCGCGCTCGATTACCTGCGCGGACTGGCGCTCGGCCTGCTCGGCAAGAAGTTCACCGTCGCCGAGGCGCTGAATTTGCGGAAATCAGCGCCCGGGCGGGAGATGTTCTGGGACCCGCTGACCATCGCGGTTCTCAACGCCGAGGCCGACGAGGTCGCCGCGTCGCTGTTGTGGGCGGTGTTGCGCGAGACGGTGGGCCGTGGCGCCGCCGCCTGCCGTCCCCTGATCGCGCGCGAAGGATTGGGGCCCAGCCTGATCGATCCGGCGGTGTCGTTCTTGTCGCGCCGGGGCGTCGACGTGCGGTTCAACGCCCGCTTGCGCGCGGTGACGATGGACGCGGACCGGGTCCGCACGCTGCGTTTCGCCGACGGCGACGCGACCCTTGGCGCCGACGACGCCGTCATTCTCGCGCTGCCGCCGTGGGCGATCGCCGAACTGCTGCCGGGCGTGCCGACCCCGGAAGGAACCCGCGCCATCGTCAACGCGCACTTCCGCGTGCCGACGCTGGCCGGCGCGCCGCGCCTCTTGGGGCTGGTGGGGGGAACCGCGCAGTGGATTTTCGTGCGGGCGGGGCTGGCTTCCGTCACCATCAGCGCCGCCGACCGGCTGGCCGAGGAGGATTCCGAGGTCATCGCCGCCCGCGCCTGGGACGACGTGCGCCGGGCCTTGGGCCTGAAAGACGCGCCCCTGCCGGCGCATCGCGTGGTCAAGGAAAAGCGCGCCACACCAGCGCAAACCCCGGCCAATCTGGCCCGCCGGGCGGCGACGGCGACCGCGTGGCGCAACCTGTTCCTGGCCGGGGATTGGACCGATACCGGTCTGCCCGCGACCATCGAAGGCGCGATCCGTTCGGGCAACAAGGCCGCCGCCATCGCCCGCCGGCCCCGGTAAACGCCGGGGGAATACCGGGGGACTTAAGGTGTCCCTTGAAAATCGACGCGGCTTTTGACACAAGAGCCGGTCTCCGAAGGGACATGGGTGGCGGTCAACGGGACCCCGTCTCCGCTTAAGTTATTGAAAAACATGGATATCATGCACGGGACGCTGCCGCCACAGTCGCGCGAATCCGATGGCCGCCCCCATGGGGCGGTCCTCGAGGGCGTCATCGGCGAGGCGCGCGCCTGGCTCGCAGGCCGGCAGAAAGACGACGGCCACTGGATTTTCGAGCTGGAGGCCGACGCCACCATCCCGGCCGAATACATCCTGCTCAATCATTACTTGGGCGAGATCGACGACGCGACCGAGGCGAAGCTGGCGGTCTATCTGCGCCGCATCCAGGGCGCGCACGGCGGCTGGCCGCTCTTCCACGACGGCGACTTCAACATGTCGGCGACGGTCAAGGCGTACTACGCCCTGAAAATGGTCGGCGACAGCGTCGAGGCCCCGCACATGCGCCGCGCCCGCGAGGCGATCGTCGCGCGCGGCGGCGCGGCCAAGGCCAACGTCTTCACCCGCATCGCGCTGGCCATGTTCGAGCAGGTGCCGTGGCGCGCGGTGCCGCTGATCCGCGTCGAGGCGATGCTGCTGCCCCGGTGGTCGCCGTTCCACGTCGACAAGGTGTCCTACTGGTCGCGCACCGTGATGGTGCCGCTGTTCGTTCTGGCGACCCTGAAGGCGCGCGCGCGCAACCCGCGCGGCGTGGACATCCGTGAATTGTTCGTCGTTCCGCCCGAGCGGGAGCGTCGTTACAACACCAATCCGACCGGGCACTGGCTGGGCGAAATCCTGCTGGTGCTGGACCGCGTCGGGCGGCTGTTGGAACCCTTGTTCCCCAAGTTCGTGGAGAAGAAAGCGATCACCAAGGCGATGGCGTTCGTGCACGAACGTCTCAACGACGAGGACGGCCTGGGCGGCATCTTTCCGGCCATGACCAACGCGCTGATGGCGTTCGATGCGCTCGGATTTCCACGCAACCATCCCGACGTCCTGATCGTCCGCAAGTCCATCGATAAGCTTTTGGTGGCGCGGGACGGTGAAAGCTACTGCCAGCCGTGCGTGTCGCCGGTGTGGGATACGGGGCTGGCCCTGCACGCGATGCTGGAGGCGGGCGCGGCGGGCGGCTCGGCCCCGGTCGACGCGGCGGCGCGCTGGCTCAAGGAGCGCCAAATCCTCGACGTGAAGGGCGACTGGACCTCCACTCGCGGCCATGTCCGCCCCGGCGGCTGGGCCTGCCAGTACCGCAACGACCATTATCCCGACGTCGACGACACCGCCGTGGTGGCGATGGCCCTGCACCGCGCCGATCCGGAAGCCCATAAGGAAAGCATCGCGCGCGCCGCCGAGTGGATCGAGGGGATGCAGAGCGCGAACGGCGGTTGGGGCGCGTTCGACGCCGACAACACCCATTATTTCCTCCAGCACATTCCGTTCGCCGACCACGGCGCGCTGCTCGATCCGCCGACCGCCGACGTGAGCGCGCGCTGCATCGGCTTCCTCGCCCAGATCGGCCGCGGGCGCGATCATCCCGTCATGGTTCGCGCGCTCGATTACCTGCGCCGCGAGCAGGAGGCGGACGGCTCGTGGTTCGGCCGCTGGGGCACCAATTACATCTACGGCACGTGGTCGGCGCTGGCCGCCTTCAACGCCGCCGGCGAGGACATGGCCGTGCCGCACATTCAAAAGGCGGTGCACTGGCTGAAATCCCGCCAGCGCGCCAACGGCGGCTGGGGCGAGGACTGCGCCACCTATTGGACCGAGCGCAAGAACGAGGCCAAGGCGAGCACGCCTTCGCAGACCGCCTGGGCCGTTCTCGGCCTGATGGCGGCGGGCGAGACCGACGGCGACGCCGTCGCCCGCGGCATCGCTTATCTGACGGCGGCCCCGCGCGAGGGCGGCAAGTGGGCGGAAACCTTTTACAACGCCGTCGGCTTTCCGCGCGTGTTCTACCTCAGCTATCACGGCTACAGCGCGTATTTCCCGCTCTGGGCGCTGGCGCGCTATCGCACCCTGCGCGCCGCCAATTCGCGCCGCCCGGCCTACGGGTTGTAAGTGGCCCGCATCGGGGTCATCGTCGGGCTGGCGGCCGAGGCCGAAATTCTCGAAGCCTTTCCCGCCGACCGGCGTCCCGTGGTCGCCGTCGCCGGCGCCTCGGCCGCGCGCGCCGAGGCCGCCGCGCTTAAGCTGATCGCGCAAGGCTGCGACGCGCTGTTGAGCTTCGGCGTCGCCGGCGGGATCGATCCCGCGCTCTCTCCCGGCACCGTGATCGTCGCCGACGCCGTCGTCTTGCCGGACGGCACGCGGATCGCCTGCGACGCCGATTGGCACGGCCGGGTTTTGCAACGCCTGTCGGGCAAGGTTCCCTGCTTTTCCGGCGCGATCGCCGGATCGAACGAACCGCTGCTGTCGCCCGAGGCCAAGGCGGCGCTCAGCCTTCGCGCGCGCGCCGTCGCCGTCGACATGGAAAGTCACGGGGTGGCGCGGGCCGCGCGGGCGAAGGGAATTCCCGTCCTGGCCGTTCGCGCCGTCGCCGACGGGGCGGAGCGCGCCATTCCCGCCTGGGTCATGGACGCGATTTTGCCCGACGGCGGCCTGGCGCCGGGAAAAATAGCCCGGGCGCTGCTGCCCAGGCCGTGGATGGTGTGGAGCTTGCTGGGACTCGCCCGCGACAACGGCCGCGCGATGGGCGCCCTAGGCCGCGTCGCTGCGATCTTGGGACCCGGCGGCGGTTTCGCGGGCTAGCGCCTGGACGACGCTCTCGAACACGTATTCGGCCGGGCGCTGTTTATCGAGCGGGATTTCCGGCGCCATCGGGCTTTCGGTGTCGATGCCCTTCAGCAACACGGCGAGCGCGGCGAGCGGCTTCGCCACCGTGTCGGCCACCGCGGTCGGCTCGTAGCCGCAATGCATCATGCAATCGGCGCACTTGGCGTAGTTGCCGGTGCCATAGGAATCCCAGTCGGTTCCGTCCATCAGTTCCTTGAACGAGCGGGCGTAGCCCTCGGCCAGGAGATAGCACGGCTTTTGCCAGCCGAAGACGTTGCGGGTGGGGTTGCCCCACGGCGTGCAGCGGTACGTCCGGTTGCCGGCGAGAAAGTCCATGAACAAGGTCGATTGGCTGAAGCGCCATTTGCTGGCGCGGCGCTTGCCCTCGCGGAAGACGCGGCGGAACAGTTCCTTGGTCCGGGTGCGATTGAGGAAGTGCTCCTGGTTCGGCGCGCGCTCGTAAGCGAAGCCGGGCGACACGGTTACCCCCTCGACGCCCAGGTCGTTGACCGCGAAATCGAAATAATCGGCCGCTTGTTGCGGCGTGGTGTGGTCGAACAGGGTGCAGTTGACGTTGACCCGGAAGCCCATCGCCTTGGCCCGCCGGATGGCGGCGACGGCGCGGTCGAAGGTGCCGGGCTGGTCGACGGCGCGGTCGTGTTCGTCCTTCAGGCCGTCGAGATGGACGGAGAAGGTGAGGTAGGGCGAGGGCCGGAACAGCTCGAGCTTCTTGTCCAGCAGCAGGCCGTTGGTGCAGAGGTAGACGAATTTCTTGCGCGCGACGATGCCCTCGACGATCGCGGCGATGTCCTTGTGCAGCAGCGGCTCGCCGCCCGGAATCGAGACCACCGGCGCGCCGCACTCGTCGACCGCCTTGAGGCACTCCTCGACGCTGAGCCGCTTGTTCAGGATCGCGTCGTCGTAGTCGATCTTGCCGCAGCCGGGGCAGGCGAGGTTGCAGCGAAACAAGGGTTCCAGCATCAAAACCAGGGGATAGCGCTTCTCGCCCCGCAGCGCCTTGCCGAGAATGTACGCGCCGACGCGGATTTGCTGGATCAAGGGAACGGCCATGACGAAACGATCCTGTTCAGGCGCCGGCGCCGCGCGCCGCGCGCGGGGCATCGCCCGCGAGAACGGCCGGCAGCTTGAAGACGATGTTTTCGGTGACGCCGTCGAGCTCGCGCACCATGGCGCGGCCGAAGTCGCCGAGACGGTGGATC
>CAYIQU010000033.1:0-9229 GCA_964365645.1 uncultured Hyphomicrobiales bacterium
TACGAAGCCCTGCTGCGCCCGGCCCTCTAAAGCGCCCGTCGCCCCTTTCCTCCCTTCATTTTCAGGCTCTGGCGCGACCGGGGGCCGTCTTGGTATACCAAGACGGCCTTTCGCGTTCATTGCATCGTGCCGCTAACAGGGAAACATCATGCGCCTCGTCACGTTCGCCGTCGGTAAGAAAATCAGCATCGGCGTTTACGACGCCGAAAAGGGCTGGATCGTCGATCTGGTCAAGGCGGCCCGCGCGCCGGCCGACATGATCGATTTCATCGCGCTGGGGAAAAAAGGCCTGGCGCTGGCCCGCGCGGCGCTCAAGAAAGCGCCGAAGGCCGCCCGGGTGCCGATCAAGAAGGCGCGCCTGCTGGCGCCCATTCCGCGCCCTCGGCGCAACATTTTCTGCGTCGGCCTCAATTACCAGGACCACGTCCGCGAGTTTCAGAAAAGCGGCTTCGACCAAAGCGGCAAGTCGAACGCGCCCGAATATCCCATCTTCTTCACCAAGATGCCGACGTCGGTGAGCGGACCGGGCGCGGTCATTCCGGCGCATCTCGATCCCACCGACTCGGTCGACTACGAGGTCGAACTGACCGTCGTCATCGGCCGGGGCGGGCGCGACGTCAAGAAGGCGGACGCCTTCAAGCATATCTACGGGTACACCATCATCAACGACGTGACCTCGCGCATCCAGCAAAAGCAGTACGGCCAGTGGTTCCTGGGCAAGAGCCTGGACGGCTTCTGCCCGATGGGGCCGTGGCTGGTGACCGCCGACGAAATCAAGGATGTGACCAAGCTGAAATTGGAAACGCGCGTCAACGGCGAATTGCGCCAAAGCAATGTCGTTGGCGACCTGCTGTTCGATATTCCGACGCTGGTCGAGACGCTGGCGGCCGGGCGCACCATCGAGCCGGGCGACCTGATCGCCACCGGCACGCCCATCGGGGTGGGCATCGGGTTTAAGCCGCCCAAGTTCCTGAAGAAGGGCGACGTGGTGACACTGACGATCGACGATTTGGGAACGCTCGAAAACAAAGTCGGGTGAAAACGCGTAACAACGGGGAGAGAGCCATGATCATCACGAAACGTCTTCTCTTGAGCGGCGCCGGCGCGTTGGCGCTGGTATTCGCGGTATCCTTGCCGACCTTGGCCCAGGACAAGTTTCCCTCGCGGGCGGTCAACATGATCGTTCCGTTTCCGCCGGGCGGGGTCGCCGATCAGACCGGGCGGCCGGTGGCCGCCGGGATGGAAAAGGCCCTCAAGCAACCGGTGATCGTCGCCAACAAGCAAGGCGCGGGCGGCGCGGTCGGCATGGCCGCCGTCGCCAACGCCAAGTCCGACGGCTACACGATCCTGATGGCGCTGTCCTCGATTTCCATCATTCCCGAGGCCGACAAGCTGTTCGACCGCAAGCCGGCCTACCAGATGAACCAGTTGGCGCCGATCGCCTTGGTCACGTCGGACCCGACCATCCTGGTCGTGCCGGCCGACAAGCCTTGGAAAACCGTCGCCGATCTGGTGGCCGACGCCAAGAAGCGCCCCGGCGAAATCTCGTTTTCGTCGTCGGGTCTTTACGGCACGTTGCACATGGCGATGGAAATGTTCGCCCACGGCGCCGGCATCAAACTGAAGCATGTCCCCTTCAACGGCGCCGGTCCGGCCATGACCGCGCTGCTGGGCGGGCATGTGGACGCGCTGGCCTCCGGCCCGGGCGTGGTGATCCCGCACATCAAGGCGGGCAAGCTGCGGGCGCTGGGCAACTGGGGCGACAAGCGCGTCGCCTCGCTGCCCGACGTGCCGACCTTCAAGGAGTTGGGCTACAAGGACGTCGAGTTCTACATCTGGGCCGGCGTGTTCGCGCCGGCGGGCACGCCCGAAAGCGTCCAAAAGTCGTTGCGCGAGGCGGTCAAGGCAACCGTCAACGATCCCGACTTCAAGGCGACCATGGACAAGCTGCAAACCCCGATCAGCTATCTCGACGCGCCGGAATTCAAGAAATTCTGGGATAAGGACGCGGCCATGCTGGCGGCGGCCGTCAAGCGGGTCGGTCGCATCGAGGCAAAGAAGTAAAGCGGGCGATGACCGAACCTCAAGGCGTGCCGGCATCCGTCACGGGGCCTTCCCGCGATCGGATCGCCGGCGCCGTTCTTTTCGGCATGGGCGTCCTGATCGCCTGGCAAGGATGGACGTTGCCTTTCGGTTCATTCCGCGTGCCGGGCCCGGGGATGCTGCCGGTCACGCTCGCCGCGATCCTCGCCGCTTTCGGGATTTTGATCGCGGTTCGCGGCGGCGGGCCGGGCCTGCGCGCGCTGGGCTGGAAAGAAGCCCGGCACGCGTTGTGCATTTTCGGCGCGCTTTCCTTCTCGGCGGCGGCCATGGAAACCCTCGGCTATCGCGCGACGGTGGCGGCGGTTCTTTTTTTCCTCGTCGGCGTGGTCGAGCGCAAGGGCTGGCTCGTGGCCGTCCTGTTGGCGGCGGGATTCGCGTTCGGCTCTTACGCGTTGTTCGCGGACGCGCTCAAGGTGCCGCTGCCGCTCGGGCCTTTCGGACTTTAACGTCGTGACCGATCTTGGGCACCCAAACATCGCCCGACTTGCGGTAGCCGCGCTTGACCGCGGCCCAGGCGGAGCGGTGCGCGATTTCCTCGTAGCGCGGATCGGTCTTGCGATAACGCTTCCAGGCCTGATTGAAGACTTCGCGGTAAACGGCTTGTGCCGCCGCCGGCAGATGCCGGCGCACGGGTTCGGGCAGATCGGCGTTGGTCTTGTAGGGCATGGCCGCTCTCCGGCGGGGGCGTCCGCTCCAACTATTTTCTATGCCGATTGCCGGCGATTGTCGTTGATTCCGGTCAAATCCGGCGCGGCCCCATGATCGAAACAGTGCAGAACCTGGCGCTCGGCTTCTCGGTCGCCACGACGCCCCAGATGCTGCTCTACGCCTTTTCCGGCTGCCTGATCGGCACCCTGGTCGGGATGTTGCCCGGGGTCGGACCGCTGGCGGGAATCAGCATTTTGCTGCCCGCCACCTTCGGCCTTCACCCGACGGAGGCGATCGTGCTGCTGGGCGGCATTTATTACGGCGCCATGTACGGCGGCTCGACGACGTCGATCCTGATGCGCATTCCGGGCGAGGCGGCTTCCGTGATGACCTGCCTGGACGGCTATGCCATGACCCTCAAGGGGCGCGGCGGGGCGGCGCTGGCCATCGCCGCCATCGGCTCGTTCGTCGCCGGGACCCTGAGCGTCGTCGGGCTGATGCTGCTGGCGCCGCCGCTGGCTTCCGTCGCGTTGCGTTTCGGGCCGCCGGAATATTTCGGCCTGTTGACGCTGGGTCTCCTGGTGCTGGCTTTTCTTTCGGGCGGGGCCGTGGCTAAAACGCTCGCCATGGCCGCGCTCGGGCTTTTCATCGGCACCATCGGCATCGACCTGATGAGCGGGTTCTTCCGGTTTCAATACGGCTTGCATGAACTGGGCGACGGCATCGGCATCGTTCCGGTCGCGGTCGGCCTGTTCGGCATTTCCGAGATTCTTCTCACCCTCGGGCAGAAGGAGCCGCCCCAGGTGCAGAGACCGACATTGCGGGAGCTTCTGCCCTCGCGCCGGGAGATGCGGGAGTCCGTCGGCCCGATCGGGCGGGGAACGTTGCTGGGATTTCTCATCGGCATCATCCCCGGATCGGCGCATATCATTTCCTCGTTCGTGTCCTATGCGTTGGAGCGTCGCCTTTCCAAGACTCCGGAACGGTTCGGTCAAGGCGCCGTCGCCGGGGTGGCCGGGCCGGAATCGGCCAACAATTCCGCCGCTTGCGGCGCGTTCGTGCCGATGCTGGCCTTGGGCGTGCCGTCGGGTCCGATTCCGGCGGTCATGCTGGCGGCTTTGATGATCCATGGGGTCGCGCCCGGGCCGATGCTGATGGCCGAGCAACCGCAGTTGTTCTGGGGGTTCATCGCCAGCATGTACGTCGGCAACGCGATGCTGCTGGCGCTGAACCTGCCGCTGGTTGGAATCTTGGTGAATCTGCTCCGGATTCCCTATGCCTATCTTTATCCGATGATCCTGGTTTTCTGCGTCCTCGGCGTTTATGCCATCAATCAGAGCGCGGTCGAAGTCTGGATCATGATCGCCATGGGCGCGTTGGGATATTTCCTGCGCAAATTCGAATTCGAGGTAGCGCCGGTGGTTCTGGGCGTGGTGCTGTCGCCGATGATCGAGACGGCCTTGCGCCAATCGCTGGCCATGTCGTCGGGCGATTGGAGCATTTTCTTCACCCGCCCGATCGCCGCCGGCATGATCGCGCTGACGGTGGTATTGGCCGGACTCAGCGTCGCCTTCGCGTTCTTCGGCAAGCTTGCCTGGCGGGAACGAATCGGCTTGGAACCCTGAAGGGCGCGAGGGTTGACGGCCCGGCCCTCGGGGGGTATCCCTTGCCCCCGCTTTCGCCGGAAGAAGAAATAAAGACAAGGGATCGCCATGCCCGCCCAGGTCGCCGTCACGCCCGCGTTTTTCGCGGGGATCTACGATCGTTTCACCGAATCCCTGGTCGGGTTGGACTGCGGCCGGAAATGCGCGCCTCTGAACGGCGGCGAGCCGGTCTGCTGCTCGACCCAGCACGCCGTTCCGGTGATGCATAAGGAAGAGTTCAAGCTGCTTCGTTCGCGCTCGGACCTGTGGCGGCCCTTCAAGGCCTATGATGCGTCCACCCGCGAAATCGTCGACACCCTGATCGAGACCTGCACCACGGCCGAATGCAAGGGGGCCGCGTTCTGCGAGCGCGCCAACCGTTCGCTCGCCTGTCGGGCCTTTCCGTTCTTTCCCTACCTGACGCGGGAAGGGAAGTTCATCGGGCTTGCCATCTATTGGGATTTCGAGGACCGCTGCTGGGTCATGTCGCACCTGCGGTCCGTACGCCGCAAGTTCGTGCGCGAGTTCGTGGCGGCATTCGATCATGCAATGCAGGTGGATCGAGATGAACTCGAGGGATTCATGGAACTGTCGGCGACCATGCGCCGGGTGTTTACCCGCTGGCGGCGGCCGATCGTGCTGATCGGGCGCGCGGGGGGATATTTCAAGGTTCTGCCGCGAACGGCCAAGGTCGCGAAGGTTTCCGAGCGGGATTTGCGTCCGCGCGGGCCGTATGCATCGCCCAAGGCCTACCGCGAAGCAGTGGTCGAGGCGGACGCCGAGTTGGCCCGGCAGCGGCGCCGCGCGGAAAAAAGCAGACCGCGCGCGGCGGCTTGATTCGGGTCCGGGGAGTAGCGATGCGGACGGGCATAATCCTCGGGTTTCTTCTTTCGATCGCCGCCGGGGCGTACTGGCTTTTCCGTCCGGCCGGGGGCGCGGTTGACGCCGATCCGAACGATCCCGTCCTGGTGGCGGCGGGGCAGGCGGTCTATGCGGCCCAATGCGCCGCATGCCACGGCGCCAAGCTTGAAGGCCAACCCAACTGGAAAACGCCGAACGCCGACGGCACGTTGCCGCCGCCGCCGCACGATGCCTCGGGCCACACGTGGCATCACCCCGATGCCGTGTTGTTTCGAATCACGCGGCTGGGCGGACAGGCGGTCGCGCCGCCCGGATTCGCGAGCGGGATGCCTGCGTTCGGAGACAAGCTCGACGAACGGGAAATCCGTGCGGTCCTGGCCTTCATCAAAAGCACATGGCCCGAGGATATCCGCGCCCGGCAGGAAGCCATCGACCGTCGCGCCGCTGGCCGTTAGCTGTTCAGTGTTTGCCGGCTTCCTGTTGTCTTTGCCGTTCCAGCCTTTCCAGCATGTCGTTGATTCCCTTGCAGCCGCCGGCGTTGCCGAAAGGCAGCTTGGCGACGACGCCGCCCTGCGCGCCCGCCGCGCCGGGAAGAACGTGGACTTCCTTGACCAGGGATTCGCCAAGCGCGGCATTGATGGGGCCGAGAAGCCGCCGGCCGACGTCGCTCACGACCAGTTTGCGATCCCTGACCGGAACCGGCTCCCGCGACAAGGCGGAAAGAACCGCGTCGTTGACGCGCGGGGACATTCGGCACAGAAGCCCGATCTTTTCCCGGTCATGGGGTCCGAGATAGACCGTGACCAGCGTTCGGGTCGGGTAGCCGTTGCCGATGGGAACATTGATCGGGGCAAGCTGGACGTGGCTGGGCAGCACGCTGAAGTCGATGGGCGCGGCCTTCTTCTCGCTCGTCGGCGCGGCGCCGGCGGAAGGAGCGAGGGTCAGGAAGGGAACAAGGGCGGCAAGAAAAACAACGAGAATGCTGACGCGACGTAACATAAAAAAACTCCGCTCGGAACCCCACCCCTGAAAACCCAAACTTCACACGCGGATATGTATGTCCTCTTCCGATTGCAAGAAGCTGACGGGATTTTCGTGTGGGAAGATTTCAGGCGGCGCCGGGTCCCGTAAGGCGAAGCAAGACCCGCAAGATCGAGGCGATCAGAACGGCGAGAACGGCGCCGCCGGCGATATCCGCCGGGAACGCCATGCCGGCGGCGACGCGGGCCGTTCCCGCCAGGACAGCGAACAGCCACAGGGCGATTCGCACCGGGGGCGGCGCGCCGGGCGCGAGACTTGCCGCGAACAAGAAGACGAACGCCGCCGCCGCCGATGGGACGCCGTCGCCGATCCTGGCCACGGCGGCGCCCTGAAGGCCGATGTCGGCCCAGTCGACGGTTCGGGGAAGCCCGACGATGTTTCGGATATAGGTCGCGGCCAGCATCGAAGGCGCAAAGCCGATGGCGAAGGTTATGGCGTCGCCCGGCGCGACGAGGCGGGGCAGGAGATAGGCGGCAAGAAGGGAGCCACCGACGTACCAGGGGAAATGAACGGGATCGGCGGCCGCGCTCAGGATGCCCACCGCGCTATCCCAAGCGGAAAAGTGTATCTCCGCCAACCAACGGAACAGGGCGCGATTAAATCCGAACCAATGGTAAAATTGTTGAGCGGACAGTTCCATTGCGCGGCACTCGGATTCAGTCGTTCCGGTTCAAATGGAGCATTTCACGGGAATTAATAGCACAAACGATCGAAATTATCCGAATAATGGGGGTTTTCCCCGCATGGGATGCCGATTGCGCCCCGGAAATCCATCCGATAGGTTTTCGTCAGCTTCTCTAGCGACAATCGTGTCTTCGTCCGGCAATGAGGCGCGTTTCTCGAAAGAGGCCCCGATTGAGATCCCCGCGCCGGGATATCGGGTTGTGCCGGAAAAAGCGGGCCTGATCGACGCGGCCCCAAGAGATGAGGCATGGAGAGTTCTTCATCATCCCGGTCGAAGTTTTCCAAGGCTCGGCCCCTGCTGATCGGCGGT
Organism: uncultured Hyphomicrobiales bacterium; assembly: GCA_964365645.1. GTDB lineage: Bacteria > Pseudomonadota > Alphaproteobacteria > Rhodospirillales > 2-12-FULL-67-15 > 2-12-FULL-67-15. Next base: position 7,291 of record CAYIQU010000033.1, read on the forward strand.
GGGGCCGCGCTGGCGGGTGGCCTTATCGCGTTGGTTGCCGCGCCGGCGCAGGGACTTTCCGAAGCGGCGACACTGGCGGTCATCGTTCTGCTCGGAGCCGGGATCGGATTTTTGTTCGGCCAACGGAAGGTTTCCAACGTCGGCGCTGACGACGGCAGCGATTCGCGCGATGGCTTGTCGGGGTTCGTCACGCGCGACTTTCTATCCCACGGCATCGGCTCTCTTGCCGCGCGGGGGGAAAAGAATTCGGCCGGCGCCGTGATGGCGGTGGACGGCGGGTTCTACGACCGTTTGTCGCGCATTCTCGGCTTTGCCGTGGCCGACGAATTGGTCAAGGCTTTCGCCGAGCGGTTGCGGGATTCGCTGCCCCCCGAATCCCGGGTCGCGCGCCTCAACGCGGACCAATTCGCCTGTCTGCTGCCGGGCGTGAGTCTGGACAACGCCGTTGAAACGGTAAAGCGCTGTTCCTGGCGGCTCGAAGAGCCGTTCGAGATTTCCGGCACGCCGATCGCGGTCGGTCCCCATTTCGGTCTCGCCGAAATTCCGGCGGAGCGTATCGAGGACCCCGGCTCGGTCGTGCGCTACGCCTCGGTGGCGGCGCGCCAGGCGCGCGACCAGCGCCGGCCGTGGACGGTTTACGAAGTCGAGCAGGAACCCGTGCGCAAGGATCAATTCGCGATCCTGGCGGCGGTCCGGACCGGCCTGCAGAACGGCGAGTTCTCGCTTCATTACCAACCGAAGATCGACATCAAGACCGGCGGGGTGATCGGCGTCGAGGCGCTCGCCCGCTGGAATCATCCGGTGCGGGGGTTCGTTTCGCCGCTGGAATTCATCCCGGTCGTCGAGGAAACGCTGCTGATCGGGCCTTTCACGGAATTCGTCGCGGAAACGGCGGCGGCGCAACTATCCGCCTGGCTGGCGAAGGGGCTGCGCGTGCCGATCGCCATCAACGTCTCCGCCAACAACTTGACGCAAAGCTTCGGCATCGGGCGCTTGTTCGCGTCGCTCAACGAGCACAAGGTTCCGCCCGAATTGATCGAGATCGAGATCACCGAAACCGCCGTGTTCGCCGATTTCCCGGAAATTGTCCGGATGCTGCGCTGGTTGCGCGATCAGGGCCTGTCGATTCAGATCGACGATTTCGGGACCGGATATTCGTCCTTGATGTACATCCAGCAGATTCCGGCCAACGGCATCAAGATCGACCAGACGTTCATTCGCAGCATGGTTCGCGGCGAGAAAAACCTCGAAATCGTCACCGCCAGCATCGGGTTGGCCCATAGCCTGGGGATGAAGGTCGTCGCCGAAGGCGTCGAGGACCAGGCGACGCTGGAACTGCTGCGCGCCATCCATTGCGACGCGGCGCAGGGCTATCACATTTGCAAGCCGTTGCCCGCCGACGAACTGGAAGTCTTTTTGCGCGGCATGACTTCCCGCGAGGCGATCCGGGCCTGACCGGAAATCCTGTTCAGGATTCCCACAGCTGTTCGCGGCGCTCCTGTTCGCGGCGGACTTCATCCAGTTCGAAGCCGAGGAAATCGCGGATCGATACCATTCCCACCGCCCGGCCGTTCGCGGCGACGGGCAAGTGGCGGACGTGACGGTCCTGCATCACCCGCATCGCGTCCAGGACGGTTGCTTCGGGCGCGACGACGTGGGGCGACCGGGTCATGACCTGGGCGATGGGCGTGCCGTCCGGATCGCGGCCTTCGGCGACCACGCGGCGCAACAGGTCGCGCTCGGTGAAGATGCCCAGCAACAGGCCGTCGCCATCGACCACCGGCACGGCGGCGACGTCGTGCGCGATCATGCGCCGGGCGGCGTCGCGCGTCGTTTCTTCGGGCCGGACCGTCAGCAGGCGCTGGCGGGCGATGATGTCTTTTATGCGTCGGACGGCCATGGGCAGATTGTAGCGGCGGACGGATTTCGGCGCGAGTCC
>CAYIQU010000034.1:0-9169 GCA_964365645.1 uncultured Hyphomicrobiales bacterium
CGGTCGAAGCATTGCCGACGGCCTCCTGGCCGACCGCGCTGGGCCTGGGCTTCATCTCGGCGGTGTTCGACAACATCCCGCTGACGGCGCTGGCGCTGAAGCAAGGCGGCTACGACTGGGGCTTCCTCGCCTATGCGGTCGGGTTCGGCGGCTCGATGATCTGGTTCGGCTCGTCGGCGGGCGTGGCGCTGTCCAACATGTACCCCGAGGCCAAATCCGTCGGCCAGTGGCTGAGGGGCGGTTGGCACGTGACGCTGGCCTACGTCGTCGGCTTCTTCTTCATGCTGACGGTGCTGGGCTGGCACCCCGACGCCGGGCACAAGAAGCGGGTCGAGGCGCCGCCCGGGTCGGCGGTCATGATGGCGGAATCCGCCGCGCCGCGCTGAACGCCGCTATTGCCGCGCCTCATTGCGCCGGGTCGGATTCCAGCGCGCGACCGCGCGTCGTGAAAACCATGTACTGCGTTCCGAAGGCATAGGTATTCACGGATTCGGCCAAGGGCGGATTGATCGGGCGCTCGGCGCGCCACGCGACGATGAAGCTCGCCCCCTGCCCGCCGGCGACATCGCGGTGTTCGACGAAATAGTCCGCCGACGCGAGCGGGCCCAGCCGGCGAGGCTCGGTCACATAACGGCGCAGCAGCTTTCCGTTCGTGTCGTGGTAATCGACGGACACGAGGGTCAGTTCGGCCTTAAGATCGGTGTTGCGGACACTGAGCATCGAGGAGAGCAGGAGCCGAGACGGCTTTCCCTGGGCGTCCAGGTTGCCGTGATGAACGTGGGAATAGGCCGGAACGTAGACGGTTTGGCCGCTGGCCTTGGGGGAGGCCGGATCCGCCGCCCGCGCGGGGGACGTTGCCGTCGTCGTCGCGAGCAAGGTTGCCGCGATCAAGGCCAACAGGCGGCGATGGGATCCAAGCATGAATGTTCTCCCCGGACACAGACTAAACGAGGGCCGGCCGCGTTAGCAACCAAGCAAAATCAGTCTAGCCGCCGCCGCTTTCCTTGCCGGGGATCGTTTTGTCGCGTGCCCGACCGAAGAACCGAACCCTCAGTAATCCCACCGCCGCCACCAAGAACGGCAGTGCCAGAAGGAATACGAACTCGGGCGACAGCGAGAGCAGCCAGGCGTGGAATTCCTTGAACATGGTCGGTGCGGACATGGCGTGCCTCCCGGTTACAGCAGTTGAAACGCGAATATGGCGACCAGCGTCGGCGGCAGCGCGGCCGCGAGCAGCCCTAGGGCGCTGATCGCGCCCTCGTCGAAATTGCCCTTGAGGATGGCGAACCCGGCCGGGTTGGGGGCGTTGGCGATGATGGTCAGTCCGCCGCCGGTCACCGCGCCAGCGACCAGGGCGTACTTGAAGGCATCGTCAACACCGTCCACCAGCGAGCCGAGATAGGTCAGCGCCGCGTTATCGGTGATGGCGGTCAACGCGGTGGCGCCGAAATACAGCGTCTCGGGTGAAAGCCCGGTCAGCAGAGGTTGCAGCCACCATTTCTGCATGCCACCCAGCGTGACCAGCCCGGCGAGGAAGAACGCGACCATCAGGCCTTCGCGCAGGATCAGGCGGCTTTGATAGCGCTTATAGGCCTCGGTGAAGCCGAGGAAGAACAGGAACAGCCCGCTGAACACGATGGCGTGATGGCTGAAAACGACGACGCCGACGAGGAAGGCAAGGTGAACTAAAATCACCAGCACCGGAATCCGGTCCACCGCGTCGCCGGGCAACCCGTTGGCCAGGCGCGCGAGTTGACCGCGAAAAATCGCCGTGACGACCACCGCGTTGATGGCCACCGCCAGCGCCGCTTTCCAACCGAAGGTTTTCAGCATGAAGGCGGTATCCCACCCCCAGGTGCCGGCGACCATCAAAACCGGCGGGGCGGCATAGGACGTCAGCGTGCCGCCGATGGAAATATTGACGAATAAAACGCCGATGGTGGCGTACTTGAAGATCGCCGGTGCATCCTTGGCGAAGTAGCGATCGCGCAACAGCAGCGCGGAAAGCGTCATCGCCGCCGGTTCGGTGATGAAGGATCCAAGCAGAGGCCCAACCGACAGGGCGGTCACGTAGTAAGCCGCCGTCTGCGGGAGCGGCAAAAGGCGCGCGATGACCCGCAGGGCCGCGCCCGCGAACTCCAGCACGGGCCGGCTGGCGGCGATGACCATGATCACGAACACGAAGGCGGGTTCGGTGAAATTCAATCCTTCCAAGTACCCGACCGCACGCGGCGGCCCCAGATGAACGGCGACGAACAAAAGCAGGATCAGCGCCCAGAAGCCGAACACGGCTTCGACCTCGCCCAGCAAATGCCAGAGTCCGGCGTGCGAGCGGCTCACGTGGGCGAGATGCTCGAAAAACTTGGTCGAAAACGTATGGATGATCGCGACCGCGAATAGAACCGCCGCCGCTATTTCGATCAGCGAAGAGAGAGGAAGATTGTTCATTGTTCGGTTTCCTCGGCGCTAAAATCGAGGGCGCGCAGAATGCCCGAGCGACGGAGCGGCCGTTCCAGCAACGCATCCGCGCCGACCTCGCGCGCGAGCCGGGCATTGTCGGAATTGCCCCCGCCGATCACGACCACGCGCAGGGCCGGGTGGCGTCGCTTCAGGGCCTTGATGGTGTCCAGCCCGGGCCAGGGCGGCAGAAAACGGTCGACGATCAGCCCGCCGCACTCCTTTTCCGCGAGCAGAATATTGGCGCTGTCGCCGTCGTCGGCGACGGTGACAGGTATACCGGCGCCATTGAGCCAGAACCGCAAAACGTCGCGGGTTTCCGGGTCGGCGCAAAGGACCACGACGTTGGCGGGCCTTTTTCGCGAAACCGCTGTCTTGTTCATGGAAAACCCGGGCTGCCGATCACACCCCGAAAGTTGCGCGCCTACCCGCGACAGGGCAATTCCGGGCGCATCCTTGCGGAGCACTCCTTACGTAGAGATACTGAAGGGGCAATCCGGAGGCGCGCGCGCAACAGCGGGGGATTACAACGAAACCCGAGATACCCACCGGCGGCGGACACAGGGCGCAGGCGATGTTTCTCGCGCGTGTTTTGTCATGGCCTTACGGCCGCGTCGCGGCGCTGTATCTGGCGGGGTTCATCCTGCTTGACTGGCTGAGTTTCATTCACCCTTTCGCCCCGTTCGGGATCACGCCGTGGAATCCGCCGACGGGTCTGAGCTTCGCGCTGATTCTGCTGTTCGGGCAGCGCTATATGCCCTTGCTGTTCGTTGCCCCGCTGCTGGCCGATCTTTTGGTTCGACACCTGCCGGTTCCGATCCATGTCGAGGCGGCGATGATCTTAATTTCAGGCGTGGCCTACGGCGGGGCGACGCTTTTCCTTTTGCGCCCCAAGAGGCGCTTCGACCCCGCGCTGGCCTCCTTGCGCGATCTGATCCGACTGATGGTTGTCGCCGCGATCAGCACGGCCTTGGCCGCAATCGGAGCAATCGCGATTCTTGCCGCCGCCGGCCTGATCGACCCGGCGGATTTCGCGACCGCCACCGTGCGTCTTTGGATTGGCGACATGATCGGGGTCGCGGTCCTGACCCCCTTTCTGCTCATCATCTTCACGCGCCAACGGCTGCCGTCTTTGTCCTGGGAAATCCCGATGCAGGCGGCGACCATTATCGCCGCGTTGGCGCTGGTGTTCGGTTTCACGCACGCCTATTCGTTTCAGCTCTTCTATCTGCTGTTCCTGCCGGTGATCTGGATCGCGATTCGATTCGGCTTGGAAGGCGTGGTGGCCGGTCTGGCTGCAACCCAGGCCGGTTTGATCGGCGCGGTCCAGATCACGGGGCAAAGCGCGGAAACCGTGACGTCGTTTCAGACATTGATGCTGGTTCTTACCCTGACCGGACTGGCGACCGGAATGGTGGTGAGCGCGCAACGTCGAACCGAAACGAATTTGCGGCTACACCAGGACGCCTTGGCGCGCGTTGCCCGCCTGGGGGGCATGGGCGAGTTCGCCGCGGCCTTGGCCCATGAAATCAACCAGCCGCTGACCGCCATCGGCAATTACGTGCGCTCGGCGCAAAACGCCATCGCCGCGCCCACGCCGGATATTGCCCGCGCGGTGGAGGCAACCGGTAAGGCCTCGGCGCAGGTAGAGCGCGCCGGCGAGGTGGTGCGGCGGCTGCGCGAATTTATCCGCCTGGGCCGCTCCGAGCGGGCGCCGGTCGCGCTGGCCCGCATCGTCGAGGAAAGCCTGGTCCTCAGCCGGTCCGAACTCAATCTTCAGGGAATCGATGTCGCGGTCCGGGTGCCGCGCGATTTGCCGGCGGTCATGGCGGACCTGCTGCAAATCGAGCAGGTTCTGCTCAATTTGCTGCGCAACGCAGCCGAGGCCATCGCCGAATCCGGCCGCCTCGACGGGCGCATTGTCATCGAGGCGGCGCCGGCCGAGCCGGGCTTTATCGAGCTTCGGGTCCAGGACAACGGCCCCGGCTTCGACCCTGCGTTTCTTGAGCGCCCGATCGTTCCCTTCACCACCAGCAAGCCGGAGGGCACGGGAATCGGCTTGGCTTTCAGCCGTTCCATCATTGAAAATCACGGCGGGCGCCTGTGGCTCGGTGGCGGGCCGGGCGGCGCCGTCGTGCATTTCACCCTACCCTTTGCCGGAAACCAGCGTCATGCCGGATAGCCGCGACCGAGCCATGATTTTCGTCGCCGACGACGACGAGGCGGTTCTCGATTCGCTCCGTCTTTTGCTCGAAGGGCGCGGCTACGCCGTCGCCTGCTTCGCCTCCGGCGAATCTTTGTTGGAGGCTCTGGATGCTCCCGACGCCGCCCCCGACTGCGCGGTCGTCGACGTGCGCCTGCCGGGACTCTCGGGGCTGGAGCTTCAGCAACGGCTGCACCAACGCAATCGCGATCTTCCCGTCATCATCATCACCGGCCACGGCGACATCGACATGGCGGTCCGCGCGCTGAAGGCCGGCGCGTTCGATTTCATCGAAAAGCCGTTCGATGACGGGCGCCTGCTTGACGGCATTTCCGACGCAATGGCGGGCGCGACCCAGCGGAAGGCCGCAACCGAGACCGTATCCACCACGGCCGCCAGCTACGCCGAACTCTCCGAGCGCCAGCGTCAGGTCATGGATTTGGTCGCCGAAGGGATGGCGAACAAGGAGATCGCCGCGCGGCTGGGCATCAGCCCGCGTACGGTGGAAATCTACCGCGCCAAGGTTATGGAAAAAATGGGCGCGCGCAACCTGGCGGAACTGGTACGCATGGCGCTTGCGCTCGAAAAAAACAGCACCCAGCGGTGACCGCCTATCTGCTCTTCGGCTTGGGTCTTATCTGCGCCGCCGTGGGCGGCGAGCTGTTCGTGCGCGGCCTGATCGGGCTGGCGCGCCGTAGCGGCGTGCCGGCCGGCATCATCGGGGCCACCATCGCCGCCTTCGCGACCTCGTCGCCGGAACTTTCGGTCGCGCTCAGTTCGGCGGCGGCCGGCACGCCGCAACTGGCGCTGGGCGACGCCATCGGCAGCAATATCGTTAATGTATCGCTGGTGTTGGGCCTGCCGCTGCTGATCGCGGGGCTGGCCGCGCCGCCCGAGGCCATCCGCCGCGATCTGCCGGTCGCGTTCGTCGCGCCGCTTTTGACGGCGGGCCTGCTGTTCGACGGCCGCCTGTCGCGGATCGAGGCCGGCGTCATGCTGCTTTTGTTCCTGGCTTGGCTGGTGACGACGGCGCTGGAGGCGCGCCGCCGCCGCGACGCCACCGCCGCCGCGCTGGTCAGCAAGACGCCCTGGATCACGGCGGCGCGGCTTTTGGGCGGGATCGTCCTTTTGTTCGCCGCCGGGCAATTGATCGTCGCCGGGGCGCTGGGAGTCGCCCGGGCGCTCGGTCTCGATCTTTATCTGGTCGGCGCGCTGGCGGTCGCGGTCGGCACCTCGGCGCCCGAAATCGCGACGGCGGTCGCGGCGCAGCTTCGTCGCCACGGCGAGATCACGCTGGGCGTAATCCTGGGCAGCAACATTTTCAACGGGCTGTTCATCGTGCCCGTCGCGGCATTGATTCATCCGATCGACGCCAATTTCAACGAAGCGGTCATCGGCCTCGGCTTCGGCGCGGTCGTCGCGGCGCTGGTCTATCCGGGAGCAAAGGGCCTGATGACTCGGCGGCGCGGCGCAATTCTAATTCTACTGTGGCTCGCCTACATTGTGGCGCAATTGCAGGCGAAGCCCGCAATATAGGGGCGCCTCCGGAAAACTACGTATTGCGCCACGCGCCCATTGGCTTACCCTTTGGGGCGAAGCAAGCACCAACGACGGAAAATCACGGAATCCCTTTCGTGCGGAAAGGGGCTCTCGCGACGCTTTGTTTCGGCGAGAAAAGGAGTAACTCGATGCCCAGCACACAGGAAAATTTCAAATCCATAAACGAGACGAAGGCCAATTTCGACCACATCTATTCCGAGGCCGATCCGCGCGAGTATTACCGGGTCCTCTACGGCCTCGATTACATCATTCCCGATCTGGCGCGGCCGGTTTTTCGTGCGCTGATCGCCGCGCGCGAAGCGGCGGCCGGCCGCCAAGTGCGGATACTGGATCTGGGCTGTTCTTACGGAATTAACGCCGCCCTGGCACGGTTTACCATCGATCTGCCCCGCCTGGCGCAGCGTTACGCCGGGCCGGAAATGCAGGGTCTTTCAAACCGATCGCTGATCGAACTGGATAAGCATTATTTCCGCGCCTGGCCGCAGCATACCGACGCGCGATTCATCGGACTGGACGCCTCCAAACCGGCGATCGATTACGCGACCCAGGTCGGACTGCTCGATGTGGGCATCGCCGCCAATCTTGAGCACCACGAACCGACACCCCATCAGGCCGAAGTTTTTTCCGGGGTGGACATGATCGTCTCAACGGGTTGCGTCGGCTACGTCACCCGCCGCACTTTCCGCCATCTTCTGGCCCATGCCCGGCCAAGCGATCCGCCGTGGATCGCTTCGTTCGTGCTGCGTATGTTTTCGTACGACGAAATCGCGGACATGCTGGCCCGTCATGGCCTTGTCACGGAGAAATTGGAAGGCGTGACCTTTGTCCAGCGCCGGTTTCACAGCGAGGACGAACTGAGGGCGACCATAACGGCCCTTGAAAGTCGCGGCATCGACCCGGCCGGCAAGGAGGCCGAGGGCCTTTATCACGCTGAACTTTACGTCTCGCGCCCCGTCGGCATCGCCCGCGACGTTCCGCTGGGCTCAGCGCTTTCGATTACCAGCGGCGCCGGCCGACCGTTCGGCCGCCGGTTCCGCATGCTGGACGATACCGACGTCAAATTGATTCCTTGAAGGTCGCGCCCAGTTCGCGCGCCTCCGTCACCGGCAGGCCGCACGTCCGCCCGACGCAGACGTAGGCCGCCGCCCGGCCGGCGACCGGTCCCTTGCCGTATGCCGGGTGCGACGGCGGCAGCGCGGCGCCGCCCGGGACGCGCTGGATGATTTTCGCGGGCGCGGCGAGGACATGCGCCGCGCGCAGCAACTCATCCGCCCCCGCTCCCTCGCCGGCGACGACGATCAGGGTCGGGTTTTCCAGATATTCGAACGCGCACAAAAGCCCCGGCGCGCTCAACAGCACTTCGATCCTGGCGGGAACAAGCGCGCGCAGCATCGCCTCGGCGCGGGCGCGATAATCGTCCTTGCCGGTCAAATGAAAGAGTTTCGCCAACACCTCGGCCATCACGCCGTTGCCCGAAGGCGTCGCGTTGTCGAGAACGGGCTTGGTGCGCAAGATCACGTCGGTGGTGTCGACGGCGGCGAGGAAATAACCGCCTTGCTCGCCGTCCCAGTAATAGGCGTCGGCCTGGGCGGCGAAATCCTCGGCGCGGCGCAAGTAGTCGCCTTGCCCCGTCGCCTCGAACAGGGCGAGCGCGGCGCGGGCCATGTGCGCGCAGTCCTCGACGGTGGCGGGGTGACGCGCCCGGCCCTCGCGCCAGGAATGGCGGAGTCGCGCGGGGGCATACCCCCGCGCGGCAGAGGGTGGCGGGGCGGGGATGCGCCGGGGGCCGAAGGCGCAAACCGTTTTCGCCGCCGCGATCCATTGTTCCTCGCCCAGCGTCGCGCCGGCCATCGCCAGCGCGGCGACGGCCATGCCGTTCCAGTCGGCCAGCACCTTGTCGTCGCATTGGGGCGGGATGCGCTTTGTGCGTACCGCCAGCAACCGCGCGCGGCAGTCCGCCAACCGCGCTTCCTCGGCCTCGGGCAAAAACCCCGCGCGTGCGTCGCGGCGGAGAATACTGTGGCCCTCCCAGTTGCCGCCGGAGGAAACGTCGTAGGTTTTCTTGAAGGGCGCGGAATCGGCGCCGAGAATCGAATCGATCTCGGCCTCGGTCCAGACGTAGTACTTGCCCTCACGGCCCTCGCTGTCGGCGTCATAGGCGGAGGCGAAAGCGAACGAGTCCCCGTCCCTGCCCGTCGCCATGTCGCGCAATATCCAAGCGGCGGTTTCGCGCACGCGGGCGGCGTACAGCGGGTTTTTCGTCGCGCGCCAGGCCTCGACCAGAAGCTCGATCAGTTGGGCGTTGTCGTAGAGCATTTTCTCGAAATGCGGCGCCAGCCATTCCTCGTCGGTGGAATAGCGCGCGAAGCCGCCGCCGAGATGATCGTAAATCCCGCCCTGGCAAATGTTGTCGAGCGTGACGAGGACGGCCTTTCGTAAGGGTTCGCTTCGCGTGCGCAGGCCTGCGCGCCACAGCAGGCGGAACAGCGGGACTTGCGGAAATTTGGGCGCGCCCCGCGTGCCGCCCTGTTTCATATCCACCAGGCCGAGCGCGAGATTCGCCGCGCGGTCGAGGGCTTCCAGGGACAGCGTTCCGCCGCCCTCGGGCCGGCCGAGATCGGCCAGCGCCTCTCGCAGCGCGCCGGCGTTGTGGGCGATCTTGTCGGGTTCCTCGCGCCAGATCCGCGCCATGGCGTCGAGCACCTCGGGGAACCCCGGCCGGCCCCAGCGGGATTCCGGCGGGAAATACGTGCCGCCCCAGAAGGGCGCGCCCTCGGGCGTGAGAAACATGGTCAGGGGCCAGCCGCCGTGTTCGCCCATGGCTTGCAGCGCGGCCTGGTAGACGGTGTCCACGTCGGGACGCTCCTCGCGGTCCACCTTGATGTTGACGAAGTGCTCGTTAATCAAGGAGGCGACGGCGTCGCTATCGAAGCTCTCGTGGGCCATGAC
>CAYIQU010000035.1:0-9138 GCA_964365645.1 uncultured Hyphomicrobiales bacterium
GTTATCGACGGTCAAAAGGCGCGGCTGGCCGGGCTTCAGGTCCTCGGCCGGGATCATGTTGCTGTCGAACTTGATGCCGCCGTGGTCGGGATACTGGTAAGACCAGTACCACTGGTGCGAAATGGCCTTCAGGGTCATCTCGGGCTTGTCGGTCCGGTCCATGAAATAGAGGAGCCGGAAGGACGGCACCGCGATCACCACCAGGATCAGGATCGGAATCGCCGTCCAAACGACCTCGAGGGTCGTATTGTGGGTGGTCTTGGAGGGAGTCGGGTTGGCCTTCTCGTTGAACTTGATGGCGCAGTAGCAGAGCAGCACCAGCACCAGCACGGTGATCGCCACGATGATCCAGAAGAGAAGGTCGTGGAACGCGTGGATCCGTTCCGCCACCGGCGTCGCCGCCGGCTGAAACACCATCTGCCACGGGCGCGGCTGAGCCGCGAGAGCGTCCTGCACGCCGGCAAACGGCATCGCCGCGAGCCAAGCGCCTAGCCAAGCGAGTCTTTTCAGCATGACCCCATCCAAAATCTGGAAAATGAAAACGAACTCTCCCGCCGAGAAGCGGCCAGGGGGATTTGTTCAACCCCCCGCCGAGACGGGAGATCCGAGGCCCCCTCCGGCCACAAATCGCGGGCCTTGCTAACATGCTCCGCAAGCCGTTGGGAAGGGGTTTTTTCCCTGACTTTAGAGTAAGTATGATGTGCGATAAGGGTATTGTCCGGGTTTCACCGCCCGACGGTGGAATAGACTTGATTTCGAAACCGCCTCTTGCTGATTATGCGCCGCGTCCCGCGCGGGGCCATCGAACCGCCCGCCGCCTCGGCGCAATTCCCCGCCTATCCCGCGGGGACCATGGATAACCCGGAGGATCGACACATGAACAAATGGGCTTTGGCCATCCTGCTCGGCGCGGCTGCCTTGTTCATGTATTTTTCCATCATCTGGAAAACGTACTAGTGGATAATTCCAAACAGATGGCTCCCTCTCCCCTTGCGGGAGAGGGTTCGTTTCGTTGGAATCGCGCCACTAGAGCGTAGCCCCCCCATGACCATTCAAGACCTGCCCCACGTCATCGCCGGATTGAACGCGCTGTCCGTTCTTTGCCTGGCGGCCGGATACGTTTTTATCCGCAAAGGCGACACGATTCGGCATCGCGCCTCGATGCTGGCGGCGCTGGCGGCCTCGGCCGCCTTCCTGGTCGTCTACGTCGTCTACAAGCTGAATTCGGGCTTCGCCCGGTTCGGCGGCGAGGGATTGATTCGGCCCGTCTATTTCACCCTCCTCGCCCTGCACGTCGCGGGCGCCGTTGCGTTGGTGCCGCTGGTGCCGACGCTGGTCTGGCGGGCGCTGTCGGGCCAATTCCAGCGCCATCGACGGTTGGCGCGCTGGACCTGGCCGCTGTGGATGTACGTGGGCGTTTCCGGCGTGGTCGTTTACGTCATGGCCGTTCATCTGTTCCCGTATCATGGTTGACGTCGCCGCCAAAAACATCCTGCGGGCGTGGATGGGATTGAGCGTGCTGGCGCTGGCGCTGGCGGGCGTCATGGCGATCCTGGTGGCGGCCTCGCGCATCCCCGGCATTCAGGACACGTTTCCCTGGCCGGTCGCCTTTTTCCAGCGCGGCCTGGTCGGGCACGTGGTCTTTTCCTTCGTCATCTGGTTTTTGGCGGCTTTCGGCGTTCTGCTCAGGCTGGCCGCGTCCGCCGGCACGGGGGCGAAGGCGGGCGCGGCGGACCGCCTGGCGCCCCTGCTGGCCGCCATCGCCTTCGTTTTCCTGCTGATCCCGCTGATGTCCAGCCGGGGCGAGCCGACGCTCAACAACTACATTCCCGCCGTCACCGACCCGCTTTATTACGCGGGCCTCGTCGTCCTGGCGGCGGCGGCGGCGCTGGCGGTCGCGCGCTTCCTCGCGCCGATCGGCCGCGCGTCCGGGCGGGAGCCGCTGACCGTCGCGCTGGCCGCGGGCGGGATGATCTTCATCCTGGCGATCGGGGCCTTCGCGCGCGCCTATGGCGCGCTGGCGGGAGAGGCTTTTTCGTTCGACTTCAACGAAACGCTGTTTTGGGGCGGCGGGCATATTCTCCAGTTTCTCAACGTCTCGATTCTCATCGCGGCGTGGATCGTTCTCGCCGAGAAGATCGCGGGCCGCGCGCCCGGTCTTTGGGCTTGGCGGCCGGTCCTCCTGCTGGCCGCGGCGCTGCCGCTGGCCGGCGCGCTGGTCGGCTTCGCCGCCGAACTCGCGTTGGACGCGCGCGCCCCTGAACGCTGGACGTTCTTCACGCAATGGCAATACGCGCTGGCGCCCGCGCCGGTGCTGGCGGTCGTGGCGCTGGCGCCCGCGCTGCGGTCCCGGCCGAAGCCGGGCGCGGACGATCAGCGCATGGCCTTTCTCGCGTTCGTCTTTTCGGTGGTCGTGTTCGCCGCCGGCGGCGCGCTCGGCCTGTTCGTCGACGGCGCCGACACGCGCACGCCCGCGCACTATCACGGCATCATCGGCGGAATCACCCTCGCCTTGATGGGCGTTTTCCTCGTCGTCGCCCTGCCCGGCGCGGGGCGGGCGCCGAAGCCCGGACGATCCCTGCGGGTCCTGATCTGGTTCTACGGCCTGGGCCAGCTGTTATCCTGCATCGGCCTGTTCTGGGCGGGCGGCTACGGCACGCCGCGCAAAATCGCGGGCGAAGCGCAGAATGTCACGGCCGGCGGCGCCAAGGCCGGGCTTTTCCTGAACGGAATCGGCGCCCTGATCGCCGTTATCGGCGGGGTCATGTTCATCTGGATCGTGGCCCGGGCGCTTTCACGACGCCCGCCGGACGTATAGAATAAGTCCAATTCAATCCCTCGAGGACCGTTCCCCTTGCCGATGGCCGTGACCCAGCCTGCCGCCGACGCCCGCCCCGACCCCGCCGCCCGCGTGGACGACGGCGGCCCTCGTTTCCGGGTGGCGGACTATGCCGTCATCCTGAAGCCGCGCGTCATGTCCCTGGTGGTCTTCACCGCCGCGGTCGGCATGGCGCTGGCGCCCGGTTCGATCGCGCCCGCCGCCGCCCTGGTCGCCATTACCTGCATCGCCGCCGGCGCCGGGGCGTCCGGGGCCATCAACATGTGGTACGACCAGGACATCGACCGGGCCATGCGGCGCACCATGAACCGCCCCATCCCGGCGGGCCGGATGCGGCCCGCCGTCGCGCTGGTCATCGGGACCGCTCTCGGGCTCGCGGCGGTCGCGGTCATGGCCTGGACGATCAACCCGCTCGCCGCCGGGCTGCTGGCGCTGACCATTCTCTATTACGTCTTCATCTACACCGTGTGGCTGAAGCGCCGCACGCCCCAGAACATCGTCATCGGCGGGGTTTCAGGCGCGCTGCCGCCCATGATCGGCTGGGCGGCGGTGAACGGCGAGATGGGACCGGGCGCGCTCTTGCTGTTCGCCGTCATCTTCCTGTGGACGCCGCCGCATTCGTGGGCGCTGGCGCTGTTTCGCAACGCCGACTACGTCGCCGCCACCGTGCCGATGATGCCGGTGGTGGCGGGCGAGAAGAATACCAAGCGCCTGATCGGGGTCTATACCGCGCTGTTGTTGCCGGTGACGCTGCTGGCGCCCGCCGTCGGGCTGGCCGGCTGGCCTTACGAAATCGCCGCCGCGTTGCTAGGCATCGGATTCGCGGCGCACGTGATCCGGCTCGTGCGCGCCCCGGACGTCGGCCCGGCCCGACCCCTGTTCCTCTATTCGATCCTGTATCTGTTCTTGATCTTCGTCGCGCTGCTCGCCGATCGCGCGCTGACGCGGTTCTTCTAGAAAATTCGAAAACGAAAACGGCGCGTCCCCATGAGGACGCGCCGTTCGGTTTTAAGCCGTATCGCGGATCAGAACGCGACGCGGATGCCGGTCATCACCAACTTGATGTCGTCGTAGCTGGTCGCGGTGCGGTCGAGTTCGTAGACCTTGCCCAGGATATAGACCTGGCTGCCGATGCTTTCGAACTGCTGGACCGCGCCGATCGAGTAGGTCTTCGCCTCGTCGCCGTTCTGGCCGTAATCGTCGTAGACGCCGTAGTCGATACCGAAGTTGGTCGGGCCGACGCCGAAGATCTTGGCCGTGTAGCCGAGCTTGCCGTAAAGCGACGTTCCGTCGTCGCGGCTCGCCACCTTGAATTCCTGCTTGCCGCCGGCCACCGTCAGGCTGAGGCCGCTCGAATGCAGGACCGAGGCCGAACCGGAAAGACGATGGTCGACGGTGGTGCTGATGCTGTTCGAGTTGTAGTACCCGACCGTCGCCGCCAGTTCGAAGGCGCCGATCTTGCCGCTGTAGGCCAGCGCCGCGTCGCTCGCGCCGCCGCTGACGCCCGCCACCGATCCGGTGAAGCCGGCGAACGTCGGCGTGTCGTAGCGGACGCGGTCCTCGTTCCCGCCGTTCAGGGTATTGAAGACGTCACCGACCGCGGGCGAGCCGGACGTGGTCTTGGTGCCCGAATTGTAGAACAGGATCGCGGCGCCGACCAAGGCGGAGTCGGCGTAGTTGCCGGACACCGCGGTGTTGGACAGATCGGCCTCGATGACCCCGTCGGTGGCGGTGCTGCCCATGCCGAGCGAGAGCTTGCCGAAGCGCTTGTGGGTCGCCATGACCTCGGACTTGCGCGCGACGAAGCTCCGGCTCGCCTGGTTGTAGTCGCCGTTGCCTTGCAGCGTCACCACGGACGCGTTGTTGGTCGGAATTTCGGCCTCGTGCTGGGCGCCGAATGAAAAGTCCGCCGTCACCGGCGCTTCCGCCGAGAAGTTGACGCGCGTGCTGGCCGCCGGGTTGTCGACGATCATCTTGCGGCTGGTGTTGCCGTCATCGGCGAACAGCAGCGCCTTGTTGACCTGGCCGCTGAGGACGAGTTTCACCTTGGGCTGGCCGGTGCTGAAATTATCGGCGGCCGAAACAGGCGCCGCGACGAGGAAAGCGGCCAGGGCGGCGAAACCGCCGGCCAGAGCCGTCGTCGATGCGAGCGAAAGGGGGGTCGAGACCTTCATGGGGTGTTCCTCTTCGAGTTTTTTTATTTCGCCTCGGTCGCCGCGTTCCATGAAACGGCCCCTGCCGTCGTCTGCCATGGTTCGCCGCACCAACCTAAACGAGCCGCGCCGGTCTCGAAAATAGTGAAACGCGAGTTTGCCTGTTTTTCAATCCTAATTTGCTGCATACGCACAATTGCCTATTAATTGTGCTTTTTATGCAACAGGATTAGGGGGAAAGGCAGGAAACAAGGTTTTCCGCCAGCCGACGCATCAACGCCGGGTAAAGCCCAGGCCCCGGCTCCAGGCCTTGGCCGAGGGGGTCCAGGACTCCCGCCTTGGCCCCGATCGCCTGGGCGACGGCGGCCACCGTCTGGGCGGAAAACTGGGGCTCGGCGAACACGCACCGCGCCCCCTTGGCGCGCGCGCGCGCGCGCAGCGTCGCCATCCGCTTGGCGCCCAAGGGCCGGTCGGAACCGGCGGTGAGGGTGCCCACCGCCGTCAAGCCGAAGCGCCGCTCGAAATACTGGTAGCCGTCGTGAAACACGAGGTAAGGCCGCCCGGCGACGGGGCGGAGCGCGGTTTCCAGTTCGCGCTCCAGCGCCTCCAGCGCCGCCTCGCTCCGGGCCGCGTTGGCGCGATAAAGCGCGGCGCGGGCGGGGTCCCGTTCGGCCAGCGCCGCGGCGATCGTCCGGACCAGGACCCGCGCGTTGGCGGGATCGAGCCACAGGTGCATGTCCATGACCGGACCGGATTGCGCTTTATGGCCGTGGTCGTCGTCGTCCTCGTCTTGCCACGCCTCGCCGCCGCGCAACGGCAGAAGGCGCAGCCCCGGCGCGGCGGAAAGGGCGACGACCCGCACGTCCGGTCTGGGCCGCGCGAGCGGGCGGCGCAGGAATCCTTCCAGCCCCGGCCCGATCCAGAAGACGAGGGATGCCTGGTGCAGCGCCTTCGCTTCCGAGGGCTTCAAGGCCAGCGTATGCGGCGAGGCCCCGGCCGCCACCAGCAGCTTCGGCTCGCCCGCGCCGTCCATGACCGCCGCCGCCAGCGAATGAACCGGCGCGATGGACGCGAGAACGTCCACCGCGGGCTCGGCCGGCGTTGAATGAATTGGCGGCTCGACCGGCGTTGGATGAATTGGCGGCTCCGCCGCCGGGGCCGGCGATGCGGACAAAACCAAGGCCACCAAGGCGGCGAGGCGGAAAATCCCGGAACCCATGAACAAAAAAAGACCTAAGATGTTCGGATCGGCACACTATAGCGTTTGCCCGAACCGCGCCAACCGGCCAATATCGGGACAATTATAAAAAAAGAGACGCTCGGATTCGCCGGAGAGGGGCCGGCGCACGCAATCCATTTCCCATGACGTCGTCCGCATACACCCGTTTGGAGGAGCGCTTTCGCCGCATCGCCGCGCTGGGCGAGGCCGGAGCCGTGCTCAATTGGGACCGCGCCGCGATGATGCCGCCGGGCGGGTCGCGCGCGCGCGCCGAACAACTCGCGCATCTGCACGCCGTCCGCCACGGCATTCTCGCGCCCGCGGAAACGGGCGATCTGATCGAGGAAGCCGCGAACGACGCGACCCTCGATTCCTGGCAACGGGCGAACGTCGCCGAAATGCGCCGCGCCTGGATTCACGCGTCCGCGCTGTCGGAGGATTTGGTGATGGCGCTGGCGCGCGCCACCAGCGCCTGCGAGGCGACCTGGCGCGAGGCCCGCGCCCACGCCGACTTCGCCGCCGTCCTGCCCGGCCTGAAAGAGGTGCTGGGCCTGGTGCGCGAGGCCGCCGCCGCCAAGGCCGACCGGCTCGGCGTTTCCCCTTACGACGCGCTGCTCGACGAATACGAGCCGGGCGGGCGGACGGAAACCATCGATCGCGTCTTCGCCGAGTTGGAAGCGGCCCTGCCGCCCTTGATGGCGACCGCGCTCAACCGCCAGGCCAGCCGCCGGCCGCCGCTCAAGCCCGAAGGCACCTTTCCGCCCGAGCGCCAGCGCGAATTGGCGAAGCGGCTGATGATCGCGCTCGGGTTCGATTTCGACCGCGGCCGGCTCGACATCAGCCAACATCCCTTTTGCGGCGGCGTGCCCGACGACGTGCGCATCACGACGCGCTACGACGCGCACGATTTCCTGTCGGGCATGATGGGAGTGCTGCACGAAACCGGGCACGCGCTCTACGAAATGGGCCTGCCCGCCGACTGGCGCGGCCAACCGGTCGGCGAAGCGCGCGGCATGGCGCTGCACGAGAGCCAATCCCTGCTGATCGAGATGCAGGTCTGCCGCTCGAAGGAATTCTTCGCCTTCGCCGCGCCGGCGATCCGCGACGTCTTGGGCTACGGCGGCCCGGCCTGGACGCCGGCGAACCTGTACGCGCTCTCGGCCCGGGTCCGGCCCGGATTCATCCGCGTTGACGCCGACGAGGTCACGTATCCGCTGCACGTTATTTTGCGCTATCGGCTGGAGCGCGCCATGCTGGCCGGCGACATGCGGCCCGACGATTTGCCCGCGGCGTGGAACGAGGGCGTCGTGCGCCTGTTCGGCCTGACGCCGACGTCGGATCGCGAGGGCTGCCTGCAGGATATCCACTGGTTCGACGGCGCCTGGGGCTATTTCCCGACCTACACCCTGGGCGCGCTGACGGCGGCGCAGATGTTCGCCGCCGCCCGGCGGGGCATTCCGGGCCTGGAGCGCGAAATCGCACGGGGCCAGTTCGCGCCCCTGACCGCCTGGCTGCGCGACCATGTCCACGCGCGGGCCTCGTCCGTCGGCGCCGAGGCGATCATCGCCGAGGCCACCGGAAACCCGCTCGGCGCCGCCGATTTCCTCGCCCACCTGCGCCGGCGCTACCTGTCCGAAATCTAGACTTTGCCGCCCGCCCCGCCGGCGTATAGATTCGGCCGGCATTTTTCCCCAACGTCCGCCGTCCGATCATGAAATACGTTTCCACCCGCGGCCGCGCGCCGGCCCTCGGCTTCGCCGACACCCTGCTCGCCGGGCTTGCCCGCGACGGCGGGCTGTACGTGCCGCAAACGTTTCCCAAGCTGTCGCGCGCCCACATGCGCGCCCTCCAGGGACGCTCCTACGCCGACATCGCCGCCCGCGTCACGCGGCCCTTCGTCGGATCGGCGATCGCGACCAAGGACTTCGAGCGCATCGTCGCCGAGTCCTACGCCGGCTTCGATCACGCCGCCGTCGCGCCCCTGATGCAAATCGGTCCCGACCGCTGGGTGATGGAGCTGTTCCACGGGCCGACGCTGGCCTTCAAGGACTACGCCCTGCAACTGGTCGGCCGGCTGTTCGACCACGTCCTGAAAAAGCGCCGCCGGCGCGCCGTCATCGTCGGCGCGACCTCGGGCGACACCGGCTCGGCCGCCATCGAGGCCTGCCGCGACCGCGACGCCATCGAGATTTTCATTTTGCATCCCCAGGGCCGCGTCTCGGAAGTCCAGCGCCGCCAGATGACGACGGTCCAGTCGGCCAACGTCCACAACATCGCCGTCGAGGGCACCTTCGATGACTGCCAGGACATGGTGAAGGCGATGTTCAACGACTTGGCCTTCCGCGACCGGCACCACCTCTCAGCGGTCAATTCCATCAACTGGGCCAGGATCATGGCCCAGCTCCCGTATTATTTCGCCGCCGGCGCCGCGCTCGGCGCGCCTCGGCGCGCGCTCTCGTTCGCGGTGCCGACCGGCAACTTCGGCAACGTCTATGCCGGGTACGTCGCCAAGCGCATGGGCCTGCCGATCAAGCGCCTGTTCGTCGGCTCCAACCGCAACGACATTCTGACCCGCTATCTGGCGACCGGCGTGATGGCGACCCGACCGGTGGTCCCGACCACGAGCCCGAGCATGGACATTCAGGTCGCCGGCAACTTCGAGCGGCTTTTGTTCGAGGTCTGGGACCGCGACGGCCCGGCGCTGGCCCGGGCGATGGAGGGTTTCCGCCGGTCCGGCCGCGCCGATTTCGGTCGCGCCCGCTGGACAAAAATCGCCGCTCTGTTTCGCGGCTTTCGCCTCGACGACGCCGGCACGGCCAAGGCCATCGGAGACATTTACCGGACCACCGGCCTGATCCTCGATCCCCATTCGGCCATCGGCGCGGCGGCGGGCTTGGCCTTGCACCGGCCCGAAGACGGCGTCCTGG
>CAYIQU010000036.1:0-9083 GCA_964365645.1 uncultured Hyphomicrobiales bacterium
CCGGCCCGATCCCTGGACGTGCAGGAAAAACGCGTCCGCCGCGTCGTCGACCCAGAGAATTTCCAGGCCGCGCCCGGCCAGCGCGCCACCCTCGATCGCCGCGCGATCGTGATAGGGAATCAGCTTGCCCTTCTCGAGGCGGCCGCCGATCGCCTGCCCGCGCCATTCGGAACGAAACCCGCCGAGATCGACGGTGACGAGATCGGCGGGCGGGCGGAAGATGGGATGGCGAAAGCGCGCGTCGCGCGCGCGCGATCCCTTGAGCTCGGCCTCGTAATAGCCGGTGAAGAACGCCGCGTCCTTGGCCCCGTCGCGCCCGCGCCAGGGCCGGAACGCGCCTTCGAAAAACCGGCGCGCCCCGGCGGCATCGGACGCGGCGATGCGTTCCGCCTCGGCGCACGGCCGGCGCCAATCCCGCGCGCGGCCCATGAGCCCCGCCGGATCGAGCGCCGCGTCGTCGGCCGTCTTGGCGATTCGCGCGCAGGACTTCCGCAGCGCCGGCAGCGCCGCCGCGACGTCGTCGGCGGTCCAGCCGGGAAGATCGGCGAACGCGGCCGGTTCCAGGACAAGCCGTTGCGGTTCGGGCGGCGGCGCGGCGCACGCGCCGAGAAGGGCGATTAGAATAAGCGCGGCGGAGCGCCGCGGGGCGCGGATCTCAATCAAGACTTTCCGTTGCGACCAGCGTCCAGTTGGGGTCGCGCGAACGCGTGTCGCGTTGGAACGTCCACAGGTCTTTGACGCTCGTGACCTTGGTCGCATCGCCGGCGACGACCGCGCCCGCCGGGTCGCGGGTGACGTTGATCTGGTCGCTGGTGAAGCGGATCGTGACCGTGGCGTTGCCCCCGTCCATGTAGGCTTCGGCGATCTCGGCGGTCTTGACGCCGACCAGGGTGCATTCGACCGTCTCGCCCGCGGCGACGCGCGCCTTGATGGCGTCCGCGAAATTCGCGTGGACGTCGGCGTTCAAGAACCGCTTGATCCCGTCGATCTCGCCCTTGGCGAAGGCGCCCAGGATCATCTCGAAGGCGGACCTCGCGCCGGCGGCGAAGCCGTCGGGATCGAACGAGGAATCGGCGAGCTTGATCTGGGTCAGGCCCTCGGCCAGCGTCGCGTCGCCGTGGGCGGCGGCGGCGAACCGTTCCGCGCGGGCCGTTTCGGCTTCCTCGCCGCGACCGGGCAGGGGAACGACGTTGTCTTGCGCCTGGGTCTCGGCGCGCCGTTCGGGCGCGGGCGCGGGCCGCAGCGGATCGCGATAGCCGCCCTCGTGCCCGTCGCGCCGGCCGAGAACGTTGCGCAGGCGCAAGCCGAGAAACACCGCGATCAGGGCGAAAAAGACGATGTCGATGAACTGAAAGCCGTTGCCCATGGGTCCGCCCGCGTGTCTCGAAAAATCCGTTCGTTCAGCCTACCGCCCCGGGGAGCGCCGGTCCAGCCGCCCGCGACCCGCGGCCCGGGGGTGTTTTTCCCGTTTCGCCGCTCTCGACTACATAGGCGCGCGGACCTTTCCCGGCAATGGCCGCGCCGGGCGGCTTCGCGCCGGGCGCGCGGGCATTGTCCGCGCCGTCGATCCGTGGTAGCCAAGCCCGCATAAAGTCTTTTCAGCGCAAGGACATGACGCCCATGGACGACCAGAACGCTTCCGGTTCCAATCCCGCCCAGGCCGCCGGCGCCACCCAGCCGATGTTGGTCATCAATACCCAGTTCATCAAGGATTTGTCCTTCGAGGTGCCCAGCGGCGCGCACGCTTTCCTCGCCCTGCAGAAGACGCCGCCGAACATCAACCTCAACCTCGACGTCCAGGCGAACCCCGTCGACGAGGCGGCCAACCAGTTCGAGGTCGTTCTGCACATCAAGGCCGACTGCAAGATCGGCGACATGGTCGGCTTCATCGTCGAGCTGGTCTATTGCGGCGTCTTCACGGTGAACATGCCGAAGGATCACCTGCACCCCGTGCTCCTGATCGAATGCCCGCGGCTGCTTTTCCCCTTCGCGCGCAACATCCTGGCCGACGTGACCCGCGACGGCGGCTTCCCGCCCCTGATGCTCGGGCTGGTGGATTTCGCCGCGCTCTATCAGGCGCGGCTCAACGAGATCGCGAAGCAGCAGGCCGCCGGCACCGCCAACGCCTGATCCCTACGCCGTCCACACCGGATTCTTGAGCTTGGCGAGAAACGCGGCGTGCGCCGCCGTTTCCGCGTCCGTGGCCGCGTGCGCGCGCGCCGCGCGGGCGGTCGCGCCGCCGGAACGGGCCGGACCGACGATCGCGGCGCCCCGGGCGGCGGCGAGCGCCAAGTCCGGCTGCCGGCCGCCGATCAATTCGAGATAGACCTGGGCAAGCAGCATCGCGTCCTTGAGCGCGCCGTGCTGCTCGCGCCCCGTCGTGTCGATCCCGAAGCGGGAGCACAGCGCGTCCAGGCTCGCCGGCGCGCCGGGAAACTTGCGCCGGGCGACTTGCACCGTGTCGACCGCGCGCTCCGCCGGCAGCGGCGCGATCTCGAGCCGGGCGAATTCGGCGTTGAGAAAGCCCAAATCGAAGCCGGCGTTGTGGATGATCAGTTTCGACTCGCCGATGAAATCGACCAGGGCGCCCGCCACCCCGGCGAAAACCGGATGCGCCGACAGGAATTCGCGGGACAGTCCGTGCACCGCGTAGGCCGGCGCCGGAACGTCGCGTTCGGGGTTGACGTAGCTTTGATAGGTGTTCCCGGTCGGAACGTAGTTGACCAGTTCGACGCAACCGACTTCGACGATGCGGTCGCCGCTCGTCGGATCGAAGCCGGTGGTTTCGGTGTCGAGCACGATTTCGCGCATGGTTGTTCCGTCTCTTCCCGTCAACGCCAGCACGGCCCCCAGGCCCGCCCGCGTCGCGTCTGTTTGGTCGCGCGCGCGAGCGCGACGATAGCCCCGATCGCGCGGAAGGAAAAGCCCCGGTCGAGTCCGGTCGGCACCACGATATCGGCGCGCCGGCGTTTGTCGGCGTCCGGCATCTGGCGGGTCCGCGTCGCCGCGAGTCGCTCGGCCGTCATGCCCGGGCGGCGAAGGACTCGCGCCGTTTGCAAGAACGCGGGCGCGCTGACCGTCACCACCCAATCGCAGTTTCGGTCGCCGCCGGTTTCGAACAACAGCGGCACGTCGAGGACGACGACCGGCGCGCGCCGGCGCGCCGCGGCCTCGAGAAACGCGCGCGCGCGGCGTCGCACCAGGGGATGCAGGATGTCTTCCAGGCGGCGCAGCGCGTCGGGATCGGCGAAGACGCGCCGGGCCAATTCCGCGCGGTCGGCCGCGCCGTTCTTGACCGCGCCGGGAAAAGCCTCGGCCACCGCGGCGACCGCCGCGCCGCCGGGACCGAGCAGCCGGCGCACCGCGGCGTCGGCGTCGTGAACTGGAACGCCCAAACGACGAAACGCGCGCGCCGCCGTCGACTTGCCCATGGCGATGGATCCGGTAAGGCCGATGACGATCATGCCCGTTGCCCGGCCCGTTACCCGGCTCGGTCCGCCAGGACCGCCGCGCGCAACGCCGGCGTGACTTGGGGCTCAATGCCGAACCAGGCGGCGAACGCGGGCCGGCCCTGGTGCAAAAGCATTCCCAACCCGTCGACGCCCGCCAGCCCGCGCGCCCGGGCCGCCTTGAGCAGCGGCGTTTCCAGCGGCGCGTAAACGATATCGGCGACGGTCGCCGTCGCCGGCAGCGGCGCGAGATCGAGATCGAGCGGCGGTTGTCCCTGCATCCCGAGCGAGGTCGTGTTGACGACCAGCGCCGCGCCCGCCAGCGCGGCGGCGCGCTCGGCCCACGGCCGCGCGACCACGGCGCCCTTTGTCGCCGGGGCCATGGCCCGGGCCAGTTCGCGCGCGCGCTCGACGGTGCGATTGACGACGCGGATTTCGGAAACGCCCGCCTCGAGCAGCGCCGCGACGACGGCCCGCGCCGCGCCGCCCGCGCCCAGCACGACGGCCGCGCCGGCGTCGGCCCGCCACCGGGGCGCGCTTTCCCGAAGCGATTCCATGAATCCGAACGCGTCCGTGTTGCGTCCCAGCACGCCGCCGTCGGGCCGCACGATCAAGGTGTTGACCGCGCCGATGCGCCGGGCTTGCGCGTCGACCTCGTCGGCCAGTGCGAGCGCCGCTTCCTTGTGAGGCAGCGTCACGCTGGCGCCGACGAAGCCGAGCTTGGGCAACGCGCGGAGCGCGTCGGCGAAATTCTCGGGTTTGACCGGCAGCGGCACGAAGACGCCGTCGATGCCGTGCTCGGCCAGCCAAAATCCGTGCAGCCTGGGCGAGAGCGAATGCGCCACCGGCCAGCCCATCACGCCCGCGACCTTGGTTTTTCCGCCGACCGGCATGGTTCCCATCCTCAGGCGCGCAGTCTAACCCACGCGCGATGTGTTTCCGAGGGCTTCAACGCGGGACCAGCCCCTCGCGGCGCAAGGCGCCCAGCAGCGCCAGCAGCGGCAACCCCAGAACGGCGAAAAAGTCCCCCTCGATGCGCTCGAACAATTGCGCGCCCGGCCCTTCCAGGCGATAGGCGCCGACCGATTCCAGGACCTCGGGACCGGCCTCGGCCAGGTAGCGCTCGAGAAAGGCGTCGCTGAAATCGCGCATCCACAGCGTCGCGATTTCGCGATGCCGCCACACCGCGTGCCCGTTTCGCGCCAGGACCAATCCGTTGACGAGCCGGTGGCGGCGCCCGCGCAACAGGCGAAGCTGCCTGGCGGCGGCGGCCTTGTCGGCCGGCTTGTCGAAGCGCGCGCCGTCGCAATCGAGAATCTGGTCCGCCCCCAGGACCAAGGCACCGGGGTGGCGGGCGCAGACGCGCATCGCCTTGGCCTCGGCCAGGGCTTCGGCCACCTCCTCGACCGGCCGCTCGGCAAGCCGGGCCTTCCATTCGTCCTCGTCGAGGCCCGACGCCTCGGCGACGAAGGGAACCCCCGCGCGTTCCAGAATCAGCCGCCGGGCTGAACTGGAAGACGCAACGATCAGGGTTTCAGGCATATGATTAACGACCCGGAACGTTCAAGCGGGAAGAACGTCTTCCTGGCGCCGGTTGATCAGCTTGATGACGCTGGCCGCCGTTTCCTCGATCGAGCGGCGGGTCACGTCGATCACCGGCCAGCCCTGGGATTCGAACAGCTTGCGCGCCTCGCTGACCTCGCGGGCGACCTTGGCGGGATCGACGTAGTCGCTGTCTTGGTCCTTGTCCAAAAGCAAAAGGCGGTTGCGCCGGACCTGCACCAGTCTTTTCGGGTCCTTGGTCAGGCCGACGATCAGCGGATTGCGCAGGGTCAGCAGTTCGGGCGGCAAGGGGCAGTCGGGCACGAAGGGGATGTTCGCCGCCTTGAAGCCGCGGTTGGCGAGATAGATGCAGGTCGGCGTCTTGGACGTGCGCGAAACGCCGACCAGAACGACGTCGGCCTGGTCCAGGCTGCGCGAGGATTGGCCGTCGTCGTGGGCGAGCGTGAACTGGATCGCCTCGATCCGGCCGAAATATTCGGCGTCCATGACGTGCTGGCCGCCGGGCTTAGCTTTGACTTCCGCGCCCAGATAGGCGCCCAGCGCGGCGACGGTGGGATCGAGGACCGCCAGGCACGGCACACTCGCCTTGCGGCAACCTTTTTCCAGCCGCTCGCGCAGCCTGTCGTCGACCATGGTGAACATGACGAACCCGGGATGGGCGCGGATGGCGGCCAGCGCCTCGTCGAGCGCGGCCTCGGTCCGGATCATGGTCCACAGGTGTTCGCGCATCTCGATATGCTCGAACTGGGCGACGGACGCCCGGGCGACGGCTTCGGCGGTTTCGCCCGTGGAATCCGAGACGATATGCATATGCAGCTGCGTCATGGGAGAAGCCTGTGGAAAAATGGACCTCTAAGCCGGACCGGCCCCGGATCGGCCAACAACGCACAAAACCGAGCCAACCGTCCACACCCTCGTGGGCGGACAATCCTTTTGTCCCTGACCCGGGAATAACGCGACTAGACCTAAGACCGCAAGGGGCTTATCCCCGCTTTCGTCCTGTTTCCCGTCCGGCCTCGGATGCGCCGGTGGCGCCCCGCTCGACGTTTCATGCCCAGCTCATCCCCAAGCCGATCCGGATGGTTATGCTTTATCCCGGTCCGGCATGGGATGATTTGTGGATCGTCGCTAATCCCCGGGACTCATGCATCCAACAACAACTACAGCTTTAAATGATTATTCTTTAATGTTTTATTTGGAGACGCGATGAACGAGGATAAGCCGGTTCCCGCGTCCTTTCAGCCGCATATTCATCCCGTTCCTCATGGACAAACGATTTTTGCAGGTCTTGCGAGGAGAACGCCTATCGCCGCCGCCGTGGTGGCTGATGCGCCAGGCGGGACGCTATCTGCCCGAATATCGGGACTTGCGAACCAAAGCCAAAAACTTTCTCGATTTCTGCTATCGGCCTGAATTGACGGTCGAGGCGACGCTGCAACCCATCCGCCGGTTCGGCATGGATGCGGCGATCTTGTTCAGCGACATCCTGGTGGTGCCCGACGCGCTGGGGCAAAAAGTCGAATTCCGCGAGGGCGAGGGACCGGCGCTGGATTCCCTGTCCTCGGCGGCGGATTTCGCCCGCCTGAAGCCGGAACGCCTCCACGATGCCCTGGCGCCCGTTTACGAAACCGTCGGCCGATTGGCGAGCGCGTTGCCGCGCGAAACCGCGTTGATCGGTTTCGCCGGCGCGCCGTGGACCGTCGCGGTCTACATGGTCGAGGGAAAAGGCGGCACCGATTGCGGCAAAATCCGCGGCTGGTTTCGGCGATCCCCCGAGGACGGAAAATCTCTGCTGACGCTGCTGGCCGACGCGACCGCCGATTATCTCATCCGCCAGATCGACTGCGGCGCCGAGGCGATCCAGCTTTTCGACAGTTGGGCGGGCGTGCTCGACGACGACGAATTCCGGCGCCACGTCATCGATCCGACCCGGCGCATCGTCGGGCGCGTCAAGGCGCGCCACCCGGACGTTCCCGTCATCGGTTTCCCGCGCGAGGCCGGCGCGTTGTACGCCGAGTACGCCCGCGAGACCGGCGTCGACGCGGTCAGTCTCGACAGCGCCGTTGTGCCGGCCGACGCGGTCGCGACCATCACCGCCGTCCGCGCCTTGCAGGGCAATCTCGACAACCGCGTGCTGGTCGCGGGCGGCGTCGCGCTGGAGCGCGAAACGCGCCTGGTCCTCGAAGGGTTCCGCGACCGGCCGCATATCTTCAATCTCGGCCACGGCATCCTGCCGGAAACACCGGTCGCCCACGTCGAGCGGCTGGCCGCGATCATCCGCGACTGGAAAGGCTGAAACCCGGTGTCCCGCCTCGCCGTCGTTTTGTTCAACCTGGGCGGGCCGGACCGGCCCGAGGCGGTCGAGCCTTTCCTGCTCAACCTGTTCAACGATCCGGCCATCATCGGCGCGCCCCGGCCGATCCGCTGGTTGATCGCCAAGCTGATTTCCCGCCGCCGCGCGCCGGTGGCCCGCGCCATCTACGCGCAACTCGGCGGCGGATCGCCGCTGGTGCCCTTGACCCGCAAGCAGGGCGTCGCGCTGGAAGCGCGCTTGAGGGAGGACGGAACCGACGCGCGCGTTTTCGTCGCCATGCGCTATTGGCATCCCTTCAGCGACGAGACGGCGCGCGAGGTCGCCGCGTTCGCGCCGGATCGGATCGTGCTGTTGCCGCTGTATCCGCAGTTCTCGACGACGACGACGGAATCCTCGCTTAAGGACTGGATGCGCGCGGCCCGCGCGGCGGGCCTCGAAGCGCCGACCCACGCCGTCTGCTGCTATCCCGACGAGGACGGTTTCATCGCGGCGCAGGTCGAATTGACGGCGGCGGCGTTGGTCGCGGCCTCACGGGCGGGATCGCCGCGCGTGTTGTTTTCCGCCCACGGCCTGCCCAAGAAAACGATCGCCAAGGGCGATCCCTACCGGCGCCAGGTGGAAACGACGGCCGCCGCCATCGCCCGGAAAATGGGCCTGGGCGCGGCGGACTGGGTCGTCTGCTACCAAAGCCGCGTCGGTCCGCTGGAATGGATCGGCCCCTCGACGCTGGGCGAGATCGAACGCGCGGGCCGCGACCGCGTGCCCGTCGTCGTCGTGCCGATCGCGTTCGTGTCCGAGCATTCGGAAACGCTGGTCGAGCTGGACATCGAGTACCGCCGCAAGGCCGAGGCCGCGGGCGTGCCCGCCTACGCGCGGGTGCCGGCGGTGGCCGAGCATCCCCGCTTCATCGAGGGCCTGGCCCGACGGGTGCGCGCCGCCGTCGTCCAGCCGGCCGGAACGTGCGGCACCGGCGGCGGAAAGATCTGCGGCCAAACCCACGCGGGCGAAAGCGCGCGTTGTGCATACGGCCGGGCGCTTGATAGGCTGTGAGCCATGATCGAGCTTTCGGCGACCGCGTATTTGTGGATCAAGGCGCTGCACATCGTCGCGGTGATCGCGTGGATGGCGGGGCTTTTGTACCTGCCGCGCCTGTTCGTCTATCATGCCGACGCCAAGCCGGGCTCCGAGACGTCGGAAATCTTCAAGGTGATGGAGCGCCGCCTGCTGCGCGCCATCATGACCCCGGCGCTGATCGCGGCGCTGATCCTGGGGCTCGTGTTGCTCGCCCATTTCGGCGCGCGGGCCTGGTCGTCGCCGTGGTGGTGGGGAAAGCTGGCCGCGCTCGCGGGCCTGTTCGCGCTGCACGGCCTGATGGCCCGCTGGCGGCGGGATTTCGCGCGGGACCGCAACACCCGGTCCGCGAAATTCTATCGTGTTATCAACGAGATACCGACCGTCCTGATGATCGTCATCGTCCTTTTGGCGGTTCTCAAGCCCAGCTAGGCTTGCCCGGTCGTTCGATTCGCGCGCCCAGGTCCTGGGCGCGGGGCCGTTTGACAGCGTGCCCGGTTGGCGCTAAATCCTTGATCCGTGGCCGCCTCCCGGCGGCGCGTTCTTCCCTGCGGGCCCCTGCCCCGCCCCGTTTTTCCAAGTCCTTTTTCGCAGGAACCTCCGCTCCCGCCTGTCGCGCGCGTTTCTCGCCCGCGGTCTTTCCCTCCCCCTCGCGTCCGCCCGCTCCCCGCAACCCCCGTCAACAT
>CAYIQU010000037.1:0-8978 GCA_964365645.1 uncultured Hyphomicrobiales bacterium
CGGCTGATGAGGCCGCGAATGACGGCGGAATCGTCCACCACCATCACGCGGATGGAGCCTTCAGGGGAACGGTCGCCCGTCGCCTTGCCTGCGGCGAATTCTGCGGACATCGAAAAGCTCCGCGGCGATCTTAGAGAAGGCCGACCTGGGTAAACTTCGCTTGAATGATTTCGCTATCGAAGGGCTTCATGATGTATTCGTTCGCGCCCGCCTCGATGGCCTGCTGGATGTGATTGACGTCGTTCTCGGTGGTGCAGAAAACGACGACCGGCGCGCCGCCGCCGGGCAGCGCCCGGAGTTTCTTCAGAAACTCGAGCCCGTCCATGACCGGCATGTTCCAATCCAACAGAACGGCGTCGGGAAGCTTTCTCTTGCACGCCTCCAGCGCCTCGGCGCCATCGGCCGCCTCCAGCGTCTCGAACTTCAGTTCTTGCAGGATTTTCCGGGCGACCATCCGGATGACCTTGGAGTCGTCAACAATAAGACAGGATTTCATGATTGTTCGTTTTCCCCGGAACGGGCGCCTCCAGCCGAGGGCCGGAAACGCCGGTTGTTATTGCCCCTTGAGCTTACCCTATGCTGACCGACGGACGGCCTGGGCCACCGTCTGCGTCAACGTCGACACCAGAACCTCGCGATCCGCCTTGGCGATATAGTCGTTGAAACCGACCTCGCGGCCCCTAAATCTCTCGCTGTCCTGAGTATGGGAGGACAACGCGACCATCGGCACTTCGCTCCAACGCGCGTCCTTGCGCACATCCTCGGCGAACGCGAAGCCGTCCATACCCGGCATTTCGATGTCGCTGATGATGATGTCGTACATGTGTCCCGATTCGCGGAGCTTGAGCGCTTCCTTGGCGCTGTCGACCGCGGTCACGTGCCAGCCGGCCGCCGACAGGATCGGGCTCAGCAGGTTGCGGAAGAACGGGCTGTCATCGACCAACAGAACGCGGCGCGGCGCCGGCGCGCTCAGGACGCCGCCGGCGGCGCTTTCGCGCGTGAACCAGTCGGAGAACGCCTGAATCAGGTAATAGCTGGCGTCGATGATGTCCGTGGCCTTGCCGGAAACAACGGCGCTGCCGATGACGCCGGACTGTTCCGACGCCAGTTCGACCTTGAGCCGGTCCTCGACGATGTCGACGATTTCGTCGACCACCAGGCCCATGGCCCGGTCGCGGTCGGTGAAGACCAGGACGGGCTGGCGGCCTTCTTTCTTCCATGCGTGCGCCGGATTGAAGGGGATCAGCGGCATCAGGTGTTCGCGGTACTGGACGACGTAATGCTGATGCGCGCGCTCGACCGTCTTGCAGTCGATCTCCTCCAAGCGGGCGATGAGGGCGAGCGGCACCGCCTTCAGTTCCTCGCCGCCGGCGCGGAAGATCAGCAGCGACGTTTTTTCCTCGCTGCTGGCCGTGCCCGACGCCGCGGTTTCGCCGGCCCTGTCCGAACCCATTTGCACCTGGCCGGCGGCGGTCGCGATGCCGTTGGGATCGAGAATCATGATCACGCTGCCGTCGCCGAGAATGGTATTGCCGGAATAGAACGGGATTTCGCGCAGGATCGGCGCGACCGGCTTGACCACGATTTCCTCGGTGTCGAACACCCGATCGACGATGATGCCGAAAGTGTAGGTGCCGACCTGGGCGACGACGATGTAAAGATCGTCGCCCTGCACGGGAGCGGTCGCGCCGTCGATCCGAAGCAGGGCACGCAACGACACCAACGGCAGCAGGCGGTTGCGCAGCCGCAGCACCGGTGAGGCGTTGATCATCTCGATCTTCGTTTCGGACTGGGACGAGGTGCGCACCAATTCCAGCACGCTGATCTGCGGAATGGCGAACCGTTCCTTCGCGCACTCCACCACCAGGGCGGAAACGATGGCCAGCGTCAACGGGATCTTGATGGTGAAGGTCGAGCCCTTGCCCCACCCCGACTTCATCTCGATGGTGCCGCCGATCTTCTCGATGTTGGTGCGAACCACGTCCATGCCGACGCCGCGCCCCGAGACCGACGTGACCTTCTCGGCCGTCGAAAACCCGGCCTTGAAGATGAACTGCATGATCTGCTGTTCGGTCATGCCGTCGAGCTCGGCTTCGGTGGCGATGCCGTTGGCCACCGCCTTGGCGCGAATCTTGTCGACGTTCAGGCCGCGGCCGTCGTCGGCGATCTGAATGATGATATGCCCGCCCTCGTGATAGGCCTTGAGGACGATGGTGCCGGTTTCTTCCTTCCCGGCCTCGCGCCGGTCTTCCGGCTTTTCGATGCCGTGGTCGGCCGAGTTGCGGACCATGTGCGTGAGCGGGTCCTTGATCAGTTCCAGCACCTGCCGATCGAGTTCGGTTTCGGCGCCCTGCATGACCAGTTCGATCTTCTTGTTCATTTCGATCGAAAGGTCGCGAATGATGCGCGGCAGCTTCGCCCAGGCGTTGCCGATGGGCTGCATCCGCGTCTTCATCACCCCTTCTTGGAGGTCGGACGTGATGTGGCTGAGACGCTGCAGGGGAACCTTGAACTCGCTGTCTTCCTGTCCGCGCACCATTTGCAGCAGTTGATTGCGGGTCAGCACCAATTCGCTGACCAGCGTCATCAAGGCCTCGAGCACGTCGACGCCGACGCGGATCGACGCGCTGGCGGCGGCCGATTCCTTGATTTCCCTGGGTTCTTCCTTCACCGGCGCGGACGCTTTCGCCGCCGCCGGAACCTTGGCCGGGGCCGGGGTGGGCGCGGCGGCCTTCTTGTCCTTCGCGCTTTCCTTGGCGCGTTCGGCTTCCATCGCGGCGGCCAGTTCGGCCTCGGTCGCGGCGCGCTTGCCCGACGCCTGGGCGGCCATCACTTCGTCGAGAAGTTCCTTGGCCACGGGGAAGCCGCGATCGTCGGCCGCCGGGCCGCTGGGTGCCGCCGGGGCCGGCGCCTCTTCGTCCGGAGCCGGGGCCGCGCCCGCCCGCCCCTCGGCCATGGCGTTGAGTTCGGCGATGATCGCCGAATCCTCGCCTTCGGGCTCGGCGCCCTTCGCTTCGAGTTCGCCCAGAAGATAGCGGATGCGGTCGATGCACTTCAGAATCACCGTGACCGCCTCGGGCGTCACCTGCAAGACGCCGTCGCGGAATTTGCCGAGCACGTTCTCGCCCGCGTGCGCGACTTTTTCCAAGCGCGGCAGGCCGAGAAACCCGCAGGTGCCCTTGATGGTGTGGACCAGGCGGAAGATGTTGCCGAGAATCCGATCGTCGCTTGGATCT
The DNA here is from genome assembly GCA_964365645.1 of uncultured Hyphomicrobiales bacterium. Lineage (GTDB taxonomy): Bacteria > Pseudomonadota > Alphaproteobacteria > Rhodospirillales > 2-12-FULL-67-15 > 2-12-FULL-67-15. The sequence goes on from CAYIQU010000037.1 coordinate 3,237, forward strand.
TGTTCGAACTTGACCAGTTCGACGTCGAGAACCGAGAGGTTTTCCGCCGTCTCGGTCAGGAATTCATTCAGCAGGTCGTCCATAGCCACACGCTCCTTTGTCTCCAGCGTCGCGCCTCACTCCACCCGCGAAATATCGGGTCATAGTAGCGCGTTACCAATAATCCGCAACGTGCCCAGGGCAAAAAAGGCCGCCCCGCCGCCTCCTTTTACCAAGAGAAAAGGGGGGTGAGTTCGATATTTAGGGTTAATCCCGTACGGCGTTTACCCTCTTGGCAACAGGACGGCCAACCGGACAGCCCCCTCGCCCTGGACGGCTTCCACGCGCGCGCCCGAGACCCGGGCCCAAAGGCCAGCCCAATAGCCGTGTACGTCCCTGGGAGATACCGCCTCGGGTGTATTATTCGCGCCAAGCGCGGCGGCGAGGTCGGGTTTCAAGATCGCTCCCGCCCCGCTCGCCGAAAAACCGACGGCGACGCCTTCGGGCAACTCGGCCGCCTCGATCGCGACCGTCCCGCCGCGCGGCAATGTCCCGGCCGCGGCAAGAATCAGCGTCAGGAACTGCCGCACGCCGTCGGAAGAAATCTTCCCCCGCGCGGCGGCGTCGGCGGGAAGAACCAGGCGAACCGGCCCGCCGGCCAGAACGGCCTCGGCCAGGGACGCCGCCTCGATCAACGACTGGGCCGGCGTGCTGGCGCCGAACGCCGCGCGAAAAAAAGCGATGCGCGCGTTCGCCTGGCGCGCGCTGTCGCCGATCAGGGCCAGCGCCTCGGCGTCGGGCGCGCCGGAGCTTTCCGCGATCAGGTCGACGCCATTGGCGATCGCGCCGGTCAGCCCGGCGAGATCGTGGCACAGCCGCGAACAGACGAGTTCCGTGAGACGAAGATCGGCGCGGGAGGTCATGCGCGTCGCGCCCGCTTATTACCGCATGCCGCCGAACAGCGCGGCGGCGATGGCATGGACGTCGGGGCTGCCTTCGGGATTACCGGCAAGCTGCGCGGTGCGGGCCTTGATTTCATCGCGAACCTCGCCGGCAATGGTTTCCGCCGGAACGTTCGCGTGCCGCGCCAGCACCGCCGCGACCGCCTGCAAGGCCAGGATATGGGCGGCGAAGCTTTCCGTTTCCTGAGCGCGTTCGGTCGCCGAGCGCGCGAAATTCGCCAACTGCTCGGCGATGCCCTTCAGGTTTCCCTCGATGTTCTGGATCTGGCGGAAGAACCCTTGCGCCTCCAAGTCGTCGATGAACGCCTGAGGCGTCTTTCCCGACGGCGCGCCGTTTCCCTCGGTCATGGCTCTCTTCCTTGTCCTTCCCGGTCAGCATAGCCTTCCCCGCCGCCCCTGTCATGGGCCGGCATTGCGTGAAAAGGGATCGGAACGGTTGGCGGCGCGAGGGCTCTCGGCTACAATAACAAGAGTTATCCAACAACATCACGGACCCACCATGAAATCCGTCATCCAGGGTATCGTCGCCGCCGTCCTCATCGCCGTCATCGCCGGGGTCGTTCTCAACGTCACCGGCCAGAGCAGCGCGACGAAATTCTCGACCGTCAACGCGCGTCTTTAGGCGTCAGGCGGCAACCGCCAATACGCCCAGCCAAGCCCCGCCGGCCGCGTGAACGGTCAGTGTGCGCTTGATGGCGCGAATCAGGCCCTCGCGCCCTCGTCCCAGGTCCCACGCCGCCCACCCCGCGAGGGCGAACAGCGGCACCGGCAACGCCAGGCCCCACGCCGGCAGCCGCCCCAAGAGAACGCCCCCCACCAACGCCAGAAGAGCCGCCGCCTGGATCGCCCCGTAGAGAATTTGGGCGCCGCGCGGGCCAAGGCGCACGACCAGCGTGCGCTTGCCCGCCGCCGCGTCGGCGGCCGCGTCCGGGATTTCGTTGGCGATGAGAACCGCGGCGATCCAGCACCCGAGCGGCAGCGAGAAAAGAAGCGCTTGGTCCGAAAGCATCCCGCATTGGAGCCAGGCGCCGCCCATGACCGGCAGCGCGCCGAAGCCCAAGCCGACCGCGATTTCGCCCACTCCCCGGCCGCTCAAGGCGACCGGCGGCATCGAATAGAGAATGCCCAGCGCGACGCCGACGATGCCGAACAGGAGAACGCCCGCGCCCTTCTGCGCGAACAACACCGTCCCGAACGCCGCGCCCGCCACCAGCAGCGCGAAGGCCAGCACCGCCATCTCGCCCGCGTTCATTACCCCGTTCTGGATGAAGCGCGAACCGCCGGTGAACGGATGGATACGCTGGGCGTTGGCCGCGTCCGCGCCGTTCTTGAAATCGAAGACGTCGTTGAAGACATTGACGGCGGCGTGGACGCACACGACCGAGGCCAGCGCCAGCCCGAAGGCGGCCCAATCCACCGCGCCCGCGATCTTGGCGCCGACCGCGGTGCCCACGACCACCGGCAGGATCGAGGCGGTGAAGAACATCGGCCGGGTCGCGAGAAAAAGCCTCTTGGCGATCCGACCGGGCGAGGTTCCGCCCAGGGCGGCGACGCTAGGTTCCATCCGACGACAGCCCCTTTCGCGCGCGAATGGCCGGAACCGGCGAAGAGCCGCCCGACGGACGCACGTCCGGATCGTTTTACGGAATTTTACCGCGATCGTCGAGGCTGAAGAGCGCGAAGAGCGGGGGTCAGTGGCCGCCGCCCTTGCCTTCCATTTCCGCCACCCACAACCGATGGTGCTCGCGCGCCCAATTCTCGTCGACCTGACCCGAGGTCACCGCGTCCAGCGCGCCTTGCATGCCGATGGTGCCGAGATAGATGTGCCCGATGATCAACGCGATCATCGCCAGCGCCATCGCGCCGTGCCACAACAGGGCCAGCTGCGTCTCCTGCAACGCCGAGAGAACCGTCGGCAGCTTGAACCCGAACAGGTTCAGGAACGTGAAGGTCGGCGCAAAGGGGTGAAACTCGAAGGGGAACAGCAGGCTCAGCCCCGAATAGGCCAAGGAGCCGCCGCCGATGATCGTCGCCCAGAAGACGATCTTCTGGCCGGCGTTGAACTTGTGGGCGGGCGGATGCGCGCCCTTGGAAAACAGGCCGCCGCCCACGGCCAGCCATTTCACGTCCGCCATGGTCGGCAGGTTGTGGCGCAGCCACAGGACGAGGATCAGGACCAGCCCGACCATGAAGGCGAACCCGACGTAGTTGTGCGCGAACTTGCCCCAAGAGGTCAGCTGGGCGAACGCGCCCTGGCCGATGATCGGCATCAGCACGTACCGGCCGTAAAGGATATTGAGGCCGGTCAGCGCGAGAAGAATGAACGACGACGCCGTGATCCAGTGGGCGAGACGGTCCAGCGCGTTGAAGCGCTCGATGGTGCGCCCGGACAATCCGGCTTCGATCTTGATCGGGCCGCGCAGCAGGAAATAGAGCGCGATGGCGACCACGCTGGCCGCCAGCAGCCAACCGCCCCAGACCGAAAGCGGCCCGTTGCGCACCGCGCGGAAATTCTCGCCTTCGGACTGGACCAGGACGCCGGCTTTCTTGTCGGGAATCGAGACGTAGCCCTCGACGCCCTTGCGGACGTTGCGCCAGGTTTCCGCCGTCCCGCCGCTGCCGCGCACCCCGCCCGGCGGCTCGCCGCCCGTCTGGGCGCCCGCCTGGGCATGGGCCGGCGCATCCAGGGCAACCGACCCCGTCAGTCCCGCCGCCGCCGCGTAAATCACGACCGCCGCCGTTCCCAGCGCGCCCAAGGCTTTGCCGAACCGGTTCCAGATCATCGCTTTGATTCCCGTGTCAGAGTTGTCGGGGCAGCACTAGAAGGGGAAAGCGCGGTTACTTCTTGGGCGCTTCGTTATCGAGGCGGACGTCGCCGCCCCGGGTCGTGACCGTGGCGGAAAGACCGAGATCGCTGCCCGCCACCTGCACCGCGCGCTCGCGCAAGACCGTCAACTGGGCCGCGCTCAACACGTCGTCCTTCTGGCCGCTGTATTGGCCCTTTTTATAGAGCGTGACGCGCCCCTGTTCCTCGCCCCGGCAGGCCGAGAGCGCGACGGCGGCGATTACTACCGCAGCGATGGCGGCGAACGATTTGGATGTCATGGGAGCCTCCCCTTGGTCGTAATCCCGTTATTATTTTATATCCTTGCGCCGAAGACGAAGGAAGGAGCGACACCGCGCCAACGACGCGCGATGCCGCTTTCCTTATTCACCCGCTCCGGCCCGAGCCGTCAGGTCCCGGCCTTCGGACGATAGGCCGTGCCCCAGCCCCAAGCGCCGGAGCCGAAGCCGCGCGACGCCACCCGTTCGCGGTAGATGTTCGACACCGTGTCGCCGTCGCCGGCCAGCAGCGCCTTGGTCGCGCACATCTCGGCGCACAGCGGCAACTTGCCCTCGGCCAAGCGGTTGCGGCCGTACTTCTTGAACTCCGCCTCCGAGTTATCCTTTTCCGGACCGCCGTTGCAGAAGGTGCACTTGTCCATCTTGCCGCGGCTGCCGAAATTGCCCGCCTGCGGATACTGCGGCGCCCCGAACGGGCACGCGAAGAAGCAGTAGCCGCAGCCGATGCACAGGTCCTTGGAATGCAGGACCACGCCCTGTTCGGTCTGGTAGATGACATCGACCGGACAGACCGCGATGCACGGCGCGTCCGAACAGTGCATGCAAGCGACCGAGATGGACCTCTCGCCGGGCTTGCCGTCGTTCAAGGTCACGACCCGGCGGCGGTTGATGCCCCAGGGAACCTCGTTCTCGTTCTTGCACGCCGTGACGCAGCCGTTGCATTCGATGCAGCGCTCGGCGTCAATTAGGAACTTCATTCTAGCCATGATGATCTCTCCCTAACCCTTGCGCTGCCTGTCACGCTTTCTCGATCCGACAAAGCGTGGTCTTGGTTTCCTGCATGGCGGTCACGGCGTCGTAGCCGTAGGTGCCGCACATGTTGGCCGCTTCGCCGAGCACGTACGGATCGGAGCCCGACGGGTACTTGTCGCGCAGGCTTTTGCCCATCCACTGGCCGCCGAAATGGAACGGCATCCAGACCACACCCTTGGCAACCCGTTCGGTGACCATCGCCTTGACCTTGGCCTTGCCGGTATTGGGGCTGTGCACCCAGACCAACGCCCCATCCCTGATGCCTTTGTCGTTGGCATCCTTGGGGTTGATCTCGATGTACATGTCCTGTTGCAACTCGGCCAACCACTTGTTGGTCCGCGACTCGTCGCCGCCGCCCTCGTATTCCACGATCCGCCCCGAAGTAAGAATGGTCGGAAACTGCTTGGAGTAGTCGTCCTTCTGGATCGACTCGTAGAGCGTCGGCAGACGGAACTGCTTCTTGTCCTTGTAGGTCGGATACTTGGCGACCAATTCGCGATCCGGCGCGTAGAGCGGCTCGCGATGCAGCGGCACCGGGTCGGGGAAGTTCCAAACCAAGGCGCGCGCCTTGCCGTTGCCGAAGGGGGCAACGCCGTGCTTGACCGCGACCCGAGCAATGCCGCCCGAAGTGTCGGTGGCGAAGCTGACCCCGTCGGGAGCGGCCCCGCCGATTTTCTCGATGTTGGCGCGCTCCGCGTCCGTCAAGTCCTTGTCCCAACCGAGCTTCTTCAGCATCCCGTAGCTGACCGCCGGATGGCCGTCCTTGAACTCGGCACCCACCGGATAAGACCCTTCGGCAAGCGTGCTGACCCCGTTGTGATCGGGGAACAGGGCGCGGAAGTTGAGCCCGCCCTCGGCCACCGGCTTGGAGGTATCGTAGAGGTTCGGGGTGCCGGGATGCTTCATCGCCGCAGTGCCCCAACAC